>JADDPM010000028.1 GCA_016781885.1 Rubrobacter sp. | reverse complement strand
AGCAAGGGAGCGATGCTGCTCCACCGCAACCTCGCCGCAAACACCGGGGCCGTGTGCGAGGCGTGGCGGTGGACCGCCGAAGACAACCTGCTCCTGACCCTGCCGCTCTTCCACACGCACGGTCTCATGGTTGGTGCGCACGGCACGTTCTTTGCTGGGGCGAGCGTCGAGCTGCACCGCAGGTTCGATCCCGCCCGAGTTTACGACGCCCTCCTGGAGGACTCGTTGACGATGTTCTTCGGCGTGCCGACGATGTACGTGCGCCTGCTCAGGGAGGCGCGGGGGCGCGACCGGAGACCGCGGCCGTTGCGGTTGTACGTCTCGGGGAGCGCGGCCCTGAGCCCTCAGGCGTTCGAGGAGTTCGAGGAGGTCTTCGGGGAGCGCATCCTGGAACGGTACGGGATGACCGAGACGATCATGAACACGACGAACCCCTACGAGGGGGAACGCCGGCCCGGGACGGTCGGCCGACCGTTCCCCGGCCAGGAGGCGCGGGTGGTAGACGTAGGGGACCGGAGGCCTTTGCCGGCAGGGGAGGTGGGAGAGATCGAGGTCCGCGGCCCGCACGTTTTCAAGGGGTACTGGAACCGGCCCGACGCCACGGAGGAGGTCTTCGATAGAGACGGGTGGTTCCGTACGGGTGACCTCGGTTCGGTGAGTGAGGACGGGTATTACACCATCAGCGGGCGGGCGAAGGAGCTGATCATCTCCGGCGGATACAACGTCTACCCGCGCGAGATCGAGGAGTTGCTCGAAGGGTATTCCGGCGTCTCCGAGGTGGCAGTGGTGGGCCTGCCCGACGAGGAGTACGGCGAACGGGTCACCGCCGCCATCGTGCGCGACAGCCGGGATCTCACCGAAGCAGAAATAATAGACTTCTGCCGGCAAGACCTCGCTGGCTACAAGAGACCCCGCGAGGTCGTGTTCGTGGACGAGCTGCCGCGAAACGCCTTGGGCAAGGTACAGAAACACCTGGTGCGCGACCAGCTTGTAGACTCAAAGGGAGAGACTTGAGCGCCACCGGGACCACGCTACACGGTGAGGAGCAGAGATGAACCGTCTCATACCGCAGGACATAGAGACGTATCCCTTCGACCTCATAGTCGTCGGAGCCGGTATCAACGGGGCCGGGATCGCCCGGGACGCGGCGATGCGGGGGCTCAAGGTCCTCCTACTGGACAAAGGGGACGTGGCCAGCGGGACGACGAGTTGGTCTACACGCCTGATCCATGGCGGCCTGCGCTACCTCGAATACTACGAGCTCTACCTGGTCCATGAATCTCTCTCCGAGCGCGAGAAGCTGCTGAAGATAGCGCCGCACCTCGTCAAACCCCTGCCGTTCATAATCCCCGTCTACGACTACTCGAAGCGCGGCACGGCGCTCGTGAGGCTCGGCATGATCGGCTACGACGTCCTTTCGTGGAGCAAGTCGCTGGACAGGCATAAGATGCTTTCGCGCGAGGAGGTTCTCGAACGGGTCCCGGGCCTCGAACCCGAGGGGCTGCTCGGCGCGGCCATGTACTACGACGGCCAGATCGAGTACGCTGAGAGGTTGGCTGTCGAGAACGCCGTCTCCGCCCGCGAGCACGGCGCGGTAGTCCTCACCTACGCGAGAGTAGACCGTCTCATCGTCGAGGACGGGGACGTTAAAGGTGTCGAGTTTACCGACCTGCTCGGCGGCGGGGAGTATACGGTCCGGGCGCCGGTCACGGTGAATGTGGCTGGGCCGTGGGTGGACGGGGTGTTGCGCCGGATGGACTTCGCGGAGGAGCGCATGATCGGGGGCACCAAGGGGAGTCACCTCGTCGTGGACCCGTTCCCCGGCGCGCCCGCCGGGGAGGCCCTCTACGCCGAGGCGAAACAGGACGGCCGACCGTACTTCATCGTGCCGTGGAACGGCCGCTACCTCATCGGTACCACCGACATCCGTTACGAGGGAGACCTCGACGAGGTAGTAGCCAGTGAGGAGGAGATCTACTACCTCATAAACGAGACGAACGCGGTGATCCCCTCGGCCAACCTGACGCGCGACAAGGTCCTCTTTACGTACGCCGGCGTCCGTCCGCTGCCGTACGAGCCTGAGGGCGCCGAGGGGAGCGTGACGCGGGGACACCTAGTTTACGATCACGCCGGGCACGACCCGAGGATCGGTGGTCTCGTCTCGATCATCGGCGGCAAGCTCACCACCTACCGGAACCTGGCCCGCGAGGCAGTGAACGAGGTCTACGAGAAGCTCGGCCAGAAGGCTCCAGGATGTCGCACGGACGAGTTGCCGCTCCCCGGCGGAGCCGTCAGCGGAGTCGAAAACCTCGAGGAGTTTGCCGCCAGCTTCAAGCTCGCGAGCGGCCTTGCCGAGGAGCTGGCTACCCGGCTCCTCAAGCTCTACGGGGCTCGCGCCCCCGAGGTGCTGGCCGAGGCCGGCGAAGATCACTCCCTGCGAGTGCCTCTTGGCCCGTCGTCCGCTGTCGAGACGGGCATAATCGGGGCGGAAGTCTTGTATGCGTTCCGCCGCGAGCTGGCCGAGAAGCTCGGCGACGTGCTCCTCAGGCGTTCGATGGTCGGAATGGGTCCCAGAGTCGGGCTCGACGTGGATGAGGCGGCGGCACGGGTAGCTGTTCGACACCTTGGCTGGTCCCAGGAGCGCGCCGCCCGCGAGGTGAGGGAGTTCCGCGACTACGTCCGACGCTACAAGCCGAAGGACCTGCACGAGAGCGGTGCTGTAGGGGTGTAGGTATCCGTTGGCCGGTTTACCCGACTTCAGCGTGTCCTGTTTCACGGGAACCGGGCGCGGGTACGGCTAAGGTCGTGTAGTAATAGAGCGATGGGAGGTTTTTTCGGTAATGGAGACAGGAAGAGGAAACGAAGGCATCCTCTCGGATGCGATGGCCGGCAAGCGCGAGCAGATAATAGAGCTCCTAAAACAAGCCTACTTCGCCGAGCTTGAGACAGTCATCAACTACGTCACCAACTCAACCAACCCTGATGGGGTTAGGGCCCAGGAGATAAAGGAGTCCTTAGAGGAGGACATTCAGGAGGAGTTGGATCACGCCCAGCAGTTCGCCAACCGGATAAAGGACCTCTACGGGGTGGTGCCGGGCTCGCTTGAGTTCAAGGCCGAGCAGACATCGTTGCAGCCGCCCGCAGAGCAGACGGACGTGGTGCATGTGATAAAGGGAGTGATAGATGCTGAGACCAAGGCTATAGAGCTCTACACGCGCATAGTGGAGGAGACGGAGGAGGCGGACCCGGTAACGCAGGACATGGTGATAGCTATTCTGCAGGACGAGCAGGGCCACCGCCGCCTCTTTGAGGGCTTCCTGCGCGAGTACGAGGCCGAAGGGCTGGCATAGTAATAGTTTTCGGCCGTCGACTTCTCGACGGCTGGAATCATGAACTTCCTAAGAGGCCCGGTTGTGGAACCGGGCCTCTTTTGCGCGTTACGAGATGGACGGACCGGCCCACCGCAGACACCGTTCGACGCTCTGCTGATAGTTACAGGCTTGCGACGGCTTCCTCGATGGGGATTGTCGCCGGAGAGGAGTTCGAACGTCTTGTTGTGGGTGTTCTCAGCGGTCAGGGTAGCAACGAGGGTTTGGGCGACGTCTTCGCGGGGGATCTCGCCGCGCCTGCCGAGGGAGGGGGCGGCCTCTACCGCGCCTGTTCCCGAATCGTCGGTGAGGCTACCGGGACGGACGATGGTGTAAGCGAGGCCGCTCTCTTTCAGGCTCTGGTCGGCCCGGGCCTTGGCGCGGAGGTAGGGTTGCATCTTCTCGGGGCCGGATTCGGGATCGGCGGCGCCCATCGCGCTCACCATGAGGTAGCGGTTCGCGCCGTGCTCTCTGGCGGCTTCGATCAGCTTTACGGCCCCCTGGCGGTCGACGGTCTCCTTCTTTTCGGCGCCGCTCCCGGGACCGCCGCCCGCCGAGAAGATCACCGCGTCGCATCCTGCGACCGTGTGGGAGACCTCAGCTTCCAGATCGGCCACGATAGGCTCGCCGCCGAGGCTGCGAATATTCGGCGCCTGGTCTTCGGACCGGATCAGGGCTCGCACCTCGTGGCCCGCCTCCGCCAGAAGCCGGACGATGTGCTGGCCGACCTGCCCGTTCGCGCCGGCGACGAGCACCCTCACAGATTCATCCCCAACAAAGGTTTACGCTCCACGATCTCCTCCTTCTAAATTGCTCTCTCCAGGCGTCGCAAGTGTACCCGCGTGGTTGCCTGGCGGCACCTCGGGGGGCTGGGGTATAATCTCTTGCGTTGCGCAATGAGCGATCCTGACAGTAGCCAGACATATCGTGGGCGCCCGGTTTCCTTACCGACCGTGGTCCTTTAGCTTTGGAAGAGCCCGTCTTCTCGACGCTCAGCCTGATCGCGGCCCTGGTCCTGATCCTGCTGAACGCTTTCTTCGTCGCTGCGGAGTTCGCGCTGGTGCGGGTACGGGATTCGCGCATATTGCAACTCGAACAAGAGGGGAGCGCGCGTGCGGGGGTGGTCCGCAACGTCCTGCGCGACCTCGACGCCTACCTCTCCGTCTGCCAGGTAGGCATCACCATCGCGTCTCTGGCGTTGGGCTGGGTGGGGGAGCCGGCGGTTTCGGCCCTGCTCCGTCCGGTCCTAGAGGAACTGGGCGTAGGCAACGAGAGTCTGATCGAGCTGATCTCGGTCGTCCTGGGCTTCGCGGTCATAACCTACGCGCACCTCGTCTTCGGGGAACAGGCGCCCAAATACTTCTCTATCCAGCGTGCCGAGAGGACGGCGCTCTGGATCAGTCGCCCGCTAGAGGTCTTCATGTTCCTGTTCCGGCCGCTGGTGTGGCTGGTAAACGCCTCGACGAACCTGATCTTACGCCCCTGGGGCATCCGGCTGGGTGAAGAGATGGAGGCTCACTCGGAGGAGGAGTTGAGGATTATGATCTCCTCCTCCACCTCCTCCGGTGTCCTCGACCCCCAGGAGCGCGAGTACCTGAACAACGTATTCGAATTCGGTGATAGGGTCGCCCGCGAGATCATGGTTCCGAGACCCGATATCGAGGCCCTGCCGAGCAACGCCCCCCTGGACGAGCTGGTCGAGAGGGCCGCCTTCGGACGCTATACTCGCTACCCCGTCTACGAGGACGACGTAGACCACGTCCTCGGCGCTGTACACGTCAAGGACCTCTTCCGGGCTGCCAAGGAAGATGCGGAGGGCTTCGACATAAAGCCCCTCATTCGCGAATGCCTCGTCGTCCCCGAGACCAAGCGGATAGAGGAAATCCTGCGTGAATTCCAGAAACGCAAGCTCCAGATGGCGATAGTTATCGACGAGTGGGGGAGCGTGGAGGGCCTCATCACCATAGAAGACGTCCTCGAAGAGATCGTCGGAGAGATACAGGACGAGTTTGACGAAGACGAGGCCTCCATAGAACCTTTAGGCGACGACTCTTACGCCATAGACGGTCGCATCCCCATAACCGAGGTGAACCAGTACTTCAATCTCGACCTCCCCCACGAGGACTTCGACACCATCGGTGGTTACATCCTTGGCTCCCTAGGCCGCCCACCCGAAGCCGGGGACGTGGTTGAAGCCGACGGCACTACCCTCCGGGTAAAGAGCGTCGACGGCCCCCGCGTCTCCATGCTCACCCTGCAGCGAGGCGACGCAGCCGACAAGGGGAAGGAGCGCGGCGTAGAGGGGCTGTAGCGACCCCCGTTGACGGAATGAGAATGAACCTTCCTAACAGCGCTGTAGAAACGAATTAACCCCAGCAGAGGACTAGCGTGGGTCAGGGATTCGAAGGATTGGCCCCGGTTAGTCTCCGTGGTTACGTCCCGAAGTACAAAATTCTCTGAGTCGCGCTCCGACGTCATGCTGACCCCCCAGCGGCACGGAGCTAGAACTGACGAGAGTTTGAGCGGCTTTGCGCATGCAAAGCCCTTCGGTGGTCGTCACCATGAGCCACCAATCAGGCCCGGTTCACAGTCGAAGAGGAAGCCAGCAGGCTCAGGCGCTTGGGCTCAAAGTGAAGTTCTGCTGCGCCTTGGTGCGGGGAGAGAGCAGTTGTTGTATAGTAATTTGAGTGGCTACGTTGCCGATAATGAAGCGCATCTCGGCACAGGCTACTAAGGCTGGTAAAAGCAAGGCTTAAAGGGGGCCTCATTATGACGCAGATGCCGGTCAAAGAGATCATGACAAAGGACGTTATCACGGTACCGGCAGCGATGCCGGTAAGAGAAGTAGCCAACCTGTTGAACGAGAGAAGCGTCAGCGGAGTGCCGGTGACCGACGACGAGGGGCGCGTGCTCGGCGTGGTGAGCGAGGTCGACGTCGTCGGCCGCCAGGGTGCTACCGCCGCGGACATCATGAGCAAGCAGGTGATCAGCGTCACCGAGGAAACCGACGTGGATGAGGTGCTGCATCTCTTCCTCAACCAGCGTATACGTCGGGTACCAGTGCTCTCCGGGCAGCAACTGGTCGGCATCGTAAGTCGGTCGGACCTAGTTCAGCCCGCGTCGGTCTCACATTTTCTAGACGAACAGAACTACTTCGACTCCGACTCAGACCCCTGTTAAATAGCTCCGCACCCTGTGCAAGCTCCTACAAGGTTCGTTGCTCCCACGTCGGTGCAGGAGTACGAAAGCTAGGAGTTGTGTTCCCGCGTCTTGCTAATCGAGAGCGACGCTAAGCTAGAACTGACGAGAGTTTAGGAGAAAGGAGGCGCGACCCGGATCGCTCCTCTAGCCACTGGAAGCTCACGCGCTCCGAACCTGAGTTGAACCTCGTAGGATAAGACGCTCTCGCTACCGGTCACAGTCTGCCGAAGGATTGCTCTCCTGATGGCGCAGCTGATACTGAGTAGCCTGCTCTGTTACTATTGCCCAGGCTTGAGGACGAGACGGTGCCGCGCAGATAGCTCGGCCGTCTTCCGGCCGAAGACCATCGGACGGTAGCGGACGTTGTGCCAGAGGCCTATCTGATCGTCGTAGTTGGGGCTCGCCGGGTGGCCTGACTGACCCGGAAAGATCACGCTCCACCCCCGGTCCCAGTCGCCAGTGTCTACTACGAACCGGTAGTTCGGACCGGCGGTGACGGGTCCAAAGGAGGACCCTCCGGTGTTGAAACCGGCGACCCAAACGGTGTAGACATCCCCTCCGCTTGGGTACGGGCCGCGGTTCAGGAAGGCCCGCAGCACTCCCACGAGCCCTAACGGATGGCGCAGATCCGTCGTGTGTAAAGCCCCCCATCTCCAGCCCTCCGGGTCCGGGCCAAGGGACTCTTTGAGGACTTCCACCGCTTCTTCCAGGGCTCCCCGTAGGGTCTCTTCGGGTAGATCATCCAGGTTGTCGAGGAGGTTCGGGACGAGCCCGACGAGGTAGGACTCCACCCCCGCGGGGAGCGGCGAGCCCAGACGGGGCAAACCTCGGGTCATGCGCCGGAGTAAGACTTCGAGGGTGACCCGGGCTACAGCGGCGGGCCGGCTCTCCGCGAGGAGGCGCCCATCCCAGGTCGTTAGCTCGCGCCATAGATCATCAGGGACGCCGGGTGGAGGCCCGAGGCCCGCCAGACGCCTGGCGAGCGCGTGCGCCGGGGCGGAGTAGAGATCGGCCTGAATACCGCGGAAGGTTTCCAAAGTGTGTTTGTTCGTTGCACGGAGCAGAGTCTCGATCCGGTCCCTCCGGTATCGGGGGTGGTACGAACCGGGGATGGGCGCGTCGGGGGCCTCGTTGGCGGATACGATGAGCCCCTCCTCCAAACCGTCACCTTTGGGCAACTCCTCGAACGGCGCGAAACCCTTCCACTCGTACTCTCCACTCCATCCGGGCACCGGGTCCTCGCCGCCGTGGGCTCTTACCGGTACGGCGCCGGTGAGCGCCCACCCGGTTCCGCCCGTCCGCTCGGCGTAGACGAAGTTCTGGCTCGGCGTCGTCCATTGTCGCAGGGCGGCGAGCAGCTCGTCTCCGTTGCGCGCCCTGTTTACGGCGAGGCCGGCCGTGACGAGTCTTACGGGCTCGGGGACGGCCCAGCGGAGCGCCAGGTCCTGCTCGCCGGCTGAGGAGTCGGTGACTATGGGGCCGTGCAGGGTGATCCGTACCCTGTGGGTGACCGGCTCGCGGCGGCCGCGGACCGGGATCTCCTCTACCTTAACCTCTGCCTCGCGCCACGCGCCCGCATGCTCGTAGAGGCGCGTATCTCCTTCTTTGAAGCGTTCGACGTAGAGGTCCTGCACGTCGGTCATCGCGGCGGTGATGCTCCAGGCTACATCTTCGTTGTGCCCGATGACCACCCCCGGGGACCCAGGCAGCGAGGCCCCGACCACGCTATAAGGCCCGCCGTAGAGCCCGATCTCGTACCACAGGGACGGTATGCCCAGCAGCAGATGCGGGTCCCCGGCGAGCATGGCCGACCCCGAGGCGCTACGCTCCGGCCCCACGGCCCATGCGTTCGAACCCGCGCCGGAGCCAAGACTGGGGTCGACGTGCGGATGTAACCCTTCCCCGTAAGAGTCGTTCTCCTCGCCCGCCGCCGCGTGCAGGAGCTTTCCCTCCCAGGTCGCGGAGAGGCTCCAGGCCATGACGACGGACCAGGCAGCGGTGTCGGAAGGCGTCCAGGGATCGGGGATGTGGCGCAGGAGTAGTAGCTCGGGCGGTAGAGGCTCGTTGGCGAGACGGGCGTTTACGCCCGCGGAGTAGGCTTCGAGAGCCCGGAGCGCCTCCGGTGGGGGAGCCTTCTCCGAGGTGGCGATCCTGCCGAAGCCGATGGTGCGGGAGAGGCGGTCGAGCTCCAGGGCGCTCTCCCCGAGCAACTCCGAGAGGCGGCCGTGCCCGGCGCGCCGTCCGATCTCCATCTGGAAGAAGCGGTCCTGGGCGTGGACGTAGCCCTGGCCGAAGAACAGGTCCCGCTCGTTCGACGCGAAGACCTGGGGCACCCCATAACGGTCCCGCAAGACCTCGACGGCCCCTTCGAGACCCGCTAGCTCTATCGTTCCCTCCAGCTTTGGCAGCGATCCGCGCGTAACGCGCCGGAGGAGCGGACGCGCGGCGCGTCCGAGGGCTCCGGAGAGGGTTTTCAGGAGAGAATGCGCTGGGCTCATAGGTCCGGAAGTTTAGCAGCGGTCGATGCCCCCTGGTACCATTGCACGGCGGTTCGTAAGGCGAGGTTTTGTGGCTAGATCGGCGGTGCAATTGGAGACGGAGAAGCGTTTGGGCGGGGATCTCGGAGCCCTGACTAGCGGGGCCATGGCCGGCCCCTGGGAGTGGGTCCAGAGAAAGATACCGGCCGGTACACAGGTCTTCGACGCACACGCTCACATCGGCGCCGACCTGGACGGTCGCAAGATGAGCGCCGACGGGATGAAGAGGCGGATGGACGCCGCCAACGTCTCCCGCGCCATCGTCTTCCCCCTCAACGACCCGAACGCTCACGATGACTACTCCGGTCCGAACGATGTCGTCTGGACGGCCTACGAGGAGCATCCGGACGCCTTCGTGCCGTTCTTCAGGTTGAACCCGCACAAAGACTACGAGTCGGAGTTCGGCCGATGCGTCGAGCGCGGCTTTATGGGCCTGAAGCTTCACCCCGTCTCCCAGCAGTTCGAGCTCGACGACAAGCGGGTCGTGAGGCTCTTCGAGATGGCGGCGGAGGCGGACCTGCCGGTGCTCGTTCACGCGGGGTTCGCGATGCAGAGGATAGTCGAGCCGCTGCTCCCGACCGTGGAGCGTCTGCCGGGGCTCCGCCTGATCCTGGGCCACTCAGCCATGGTAGAAATGCTCACCGCGACCCGCGCCTTCGGAGATCATCCGAACGTCCTCTTCGATACCTCCGTCGTCAAGGCGAGAGACCTCTTCGTCCTCTTCAAGACCCTGGATCCCGCCCGTATCTGCTACGGATCTGACGTCCCCTACGGCGACTTCCCCTCGACCCTCCACGCGGCTTTAGGCGCCGCCGACGCCGCCGGCCTCTCCGAAGACGAGCTCTCTGGAGTTCTCTCCGGCAACCTCCGGCGGTGGTTCCCTTGAAGGAGATGGCCGGAAGAGAGGCCGCCATGGATCTTCGGGTCGGCCACCTCATGCGCATAGGCGGTTATCTGGACTATGCGATCCTCTCGATGTGGACCGCACACCAACGTGCTGACGTAATAATGGGCATGGCCGAGGCCAGCGTGCGCGGGGCCGGTCCCGGCGGGCCCGAGGGACCCGACGAAGATCTGCTCGCGCGGCTCAGGAGCCTTATCCGGGAGGCGCGGAAGTACTACGAAGCGGGCGACTTCCCGGCGGCGATGGCCCGGATGCGGGTCGCCGAGGACCTGACCGCCCTGCACGCCATCCGCCTCGCCGGAGAGTAGGAGCTTGAGGCAAGAGAGCGCCGAACCCGAGAACGTCGTGGCCCCCGACGCGCCCGTCGTCGCCGTCCGGCGCGGGGACCTCGTCGAGAGCGTACACTGCGGCCGCTACGTCGTCCGCGACGCGGACGGGGGGACGCTGGGCTCTCTGGGAGACCCGGAGAGTCTCGTCCATCTTCGGTCCTCGGCGAAACCCTTCCAGGCGCTCCCGCTCGTGTTCTCCGGGGCGGCGGACGCCTTCGGGCTGACGAGTGAGGAGGTAGCGGTAGCCTGCGCCTCCCACAACGCCGAAGCCCGCCACCTCTCGGCGGTCCGCTCGATCCTACGCAAGGCCGGCCTCTCGGAGGCAGACCTCCAGAGCGGCGCGCACCCGCCGCTGCACGCCCCGACCGCCGCCCGGCTCCTCAAGAGCGACGAGGAGCCCCGCCCCATCCACGGCAACTGCTCCGGCAAGCACGCCGGGATGCTCGCCGTGTGCGCCCACGCAGGCTGGGACCCAGCTGGCTACCGTGACCCGGACGGCCCCCTCCAGAAGCTCGTGCGCCGCACCGTCGCCAAGCTCTGCGGCCTCGGTTCGGAAGAAATATGGATTGCCGGGGACAACTGCGGCGTCCCGGTCTTCGTCCTACCGCTAGGGAACCTGGCTGTAGGCTTCGCCCGCCTCGCCGCGGAGGGTGAAGCCGGAGACTTCCCTGAGGACCTCGCCGAGGCCGTGAGGCGGGTGCGAGAGGCGATGCGCCGGCACCCGTTCATGGTCGCGGGCACGGGCCGTTTCGACACGGCGCTCATGAAAGCTACTGACCTAGTCGCCAAGAGCGGGGCCGAGGGCGTCTTCGCCGCCGCGCACCCCGACGGTTGGGGCCTCGCACTCAAGGTCTCCGACGGTGCGAGTAGGGCCGTCGCCCCTACCGCCATCGCTGCTCTATCCAGGAGAGGAGTACAGGTGCCGGAGGAGATAAAGAGGGGGACGCTCACCGACCTGCACGGCGAGGCGGTCGGAGAGATCATACCGCTCTTTTAACTGCCGTCTCCCCACCCCCTTGCTGAGTGAGCAGTCTCTCTCTGGCCCAGTCAAGCATTCCCAGGGCTTCGTGGATCGTGGTGTCATCGCTGGCGGGGTAGTGGAGGCGCGTTGTTCCGCCACGTTTAACTGCGGCGAGGATCATCACCGACTCGAGCTCTGCATCCTTCCCGTACTGGGAATCGATCACATCCATTAGCTGTGTCGCTATCCTCGTGAACTTGGACTGGTCCATTGCTGCTACTGTACTCCTTTCTCGACTTCATCCTGCCAAACGGACAATATTCGAACCACGACAAGCGGTTTACCGGTATGTACCGAGCCGGTAGCCTCCTCCAGCGATATCCGGGATGCGGACGTTGAGCGGGGCTCCAGGTATCCTCGCCGTGTCTTTGGTCTGGGCCTGCCCGGAGAACTCGCAGGTTGGGCCATGAGCGCTGACCGGTGCCAGAGGTGAGAACAAGCTCTTCGAGAGGCTGGTCAACCGATCAGCTTACGGTCTATGGCGGCCAACAGCTCCTTGAGGTTCCGCTTATTCTGGCCGAGGTCCCACACGCTGACGCGTGAGGCGCTATGGAACGCGACGTGCGTATTCGTGTGTGCGCCGGCGGGGCTCGGGGTGAGGCGTATGGTTACCTCGTCCGTGAAGCCGAGGCGCGTCTTGCGGGAGGCGCGGATCTCTGTTCCCGTCGAGCTTTCGAGCGACCAGTCGTTCAGCTCCCCGGCGGCCTCTTCGATAGTTTGGGCGAGCTTCTCCGCTTGCACGGGGTAGGTGCGGGCTGTGCTCGCGGAGCGCAAGTTGTTAGAGCCTAAGAGTCTCACGATGCTCCTATTGTAGACACATCGCGAAGGGCCGGAGACGGGGCCGCTTCGCAGGGTTTTCGACGGCAAAGTTGAGGGCTGAATGCTGAAGCTGATAACTTTAGACTATGAAACTGGAGCCGGACCTGCTGGAGGCCTGTTACCGGGCCGGGGCGTTCCCGATGGCGGAAGGGTACGGGAGGGTCGAGTTCTACCGCTCGGACCCACGGTCCGTGCTGGAGTTCGACTCGTTGCGCGTCTCCAGGTCGCTGCGGCGTGTGATCCGGCAGGGTAAATACGAAATTCGGATCAACCGCGACTTCGAAGGTGTGATCCGGGCGTGCTCCCGCCGCCCGGAGACCTGGATCAACGAGGAGATCATAAGAGGCTTCGTAGCGCTCCACGAGAGGGGCAAGGCGCACAGCGTCGAGGCGCACAGGGACGACGAGCTCGTGGGCGGGCTCTATGGAGTTGCGTTGGGCGGCGCCTTCATGGGCGAGTCTATGTTTAGTTGGATGCGCGACGCCTCGAAGGTCTGCTTCGTGTACCTCATCGAGCGGCTCAAGGAGCGGGGATACGCATTGCTTGACTGCCAGATCCAGAACGACCACCTGGCGCGGCTCGGGGCCGTCGAGATACCTGAGAGGGAGTACCTCGGGAGGCTCAAGGAGGCTCTAGAGCTTCCATGTAGCTTCATCTAAGGCCTCCTTTACCGGCGTGGTAAGCTAGCTTCATGAACGAATACATAAATTTGGAGCGGCTGCCGGAGTTGGAGCGACCGATCTTGATAGCCGGGTTCACGGGCTGGAACGACGCGGCGGAGGCGGCGAGTCTCGCCGTAAACACGATCGGCGAGGAGTTCGGGGCCAAGCGGTTCGGGAGCTTCGACGGCGAGGAGTTCTTCGACTACCAGGCGACGCGACCTCAGATCCGCCTGGTCGAGGGCGTAACCCGCACGATAGAGTGGCCCGAGAACGGCCTCTCGGCTACCGACCGTAGCGTCGCCGCTCTGGGCGGCCGGGGCGCGGTCTTGCTCTCCGGCCCAGAGCCGAACTTCCGGTGGCGGACGTTCTCTCAGGGGGTGGTGGACCTGGCCCGAGAGCTGGACGTGCGGCTGGTCGTCACGCTCGGAGCCCTCCTCGCCGACGTACCCCACTCCCGGCCTGTAGCGGTCTCAGCGAATGCCCAGGACCCCTCGCTCGTCGAGAACCTGGGCCTCGCGGCCTCACGCTACGAGGGCCCGACCGGCATAACCGGCCTCCTGCACCGCTACTGCGCTGACAAGGGCCTCCCGGCGGTGAGCTTCTGGGCCTCGGTGCCGCACTACCTGCCTTCGGTACCCTCGGCGCCCGCGACCCTGGCGCTCCTCCAGAACCTCTCCAGCCTGCTCGGCGCGAGATTCGATACATCTCACCTGGAGCGGACCTCCGAGGACTACCAGCGACAGGTCTCGGCCGCCGTCGCTCAGGACTCGGACCTGACCTCCTACGTCAGAACCCTCGAAGAACGCTACGACGCCCAGGTCGAAGGAGGAGAGAGGAACCTCCCCTCCGGTGAGGATCTCGCCCAGGAGCTGGAACGCTTCCTCCGCGAGAAGGGCGACGAGGAGTAGCTGAGAGCAGTCAGCTCTAGTAGAACAACGCTGCTATGAAGACGATTACGCCGACCAGGCCCAGTATTCCCTGTACCGCGGCGCTGAAGAGATAGCCAACCAGTACCCCGCCCGCCGCCCGCGAGACCCTCTGCCAGTCCGCGCGCCCGAACCGAGGGCCTTCTTGTGCATTCTCTCCGGTGGAGGGTTGGCGCCGGCGTCGGAGATACTCGCCTGCAAAGACGCCGCCGATGGTGCCGGCGAGAAGGCCGAGGAGGGCGCCGACGCCGAAGAGCAGGGCTCCGGCTAGAGTGCCGAGCAGGCCGCCAATTGCGCCTCCGACGGTGCCCCAGTTGCTCGCCCCGAAGCGCCTGGCCCCATAGGCTGTGGCTATGAGGTCTGCGACGAAGGCGATGAGGGCGAAGAGGCCCAAGAGGACGAGCACGGAGGCGCCGACGACCTCGAAGCCCGTCGCGTAGGCGTAGACGAGGGCCGCGGTGAAGATCAGGGGTACGCCCGGCAGACCGGGGAGAACGCTGCCCGCTAGGCCGACGAGCATGACGGCGAGCGTTACCCAGAGTATCGGTTCGTTCTCCGCCACGAGTAGCTACCCAACCACCGGCAGGGTCTTCTGCGCCTTCTTGCCGGGCTTCTTCTCGAGGGCGGCGTTTAGGGAGCCGGACCTGTAGCCGGCGAGGTCGAGCGTCACGTACAGGAAGCCCGCCTCTACGAGCTCGGCGGAGATCTCTTCGCGCTCGGCGAACGCCTTCTCCATCTCCCCCTCGCCGACCTCCAGGCGAGCGATCTCCCCGTGGTGCCTCACCCGTACCTGGCGGTAGCCTCGCGAGCGCAGAAACTCCTCGGCCCGCGCCACCTGGGTTAGCTTCTCCGGCGTGATCTCCTGCCCATACGGGAACCGGCTCGACAGACAGGCGAGCGCCGGTTTGTCCCAACTCGGCAGGTCGAGATGCTTCGCCAGCGCGCGCACCTCCGCCTTCGTCACCCCCGCCAGGCTGAGCGGCGAGACGACGTCCAGCTCTTTCGCCGCCTTCCTCCCGGGCCGGTAGTCCCCCTCGTCATCCTTGTTCGCCCCGTCCACTACGCATGCGTAGCCCTTCTCCACGGCCATCCCCGCGAGGTCCGAGTACAGCGTGCTCTTGCAGAAGTAGCAGCGGTTCGTCGGATTGCTAGCGTAGTTCGGGTCGTCGAGCTCCCGCGTGTTCACGACCAGGTGCTCGACGTCTAGAGATCGAGCAAACTCTTCCGCGAGCCCCAACTCTGATGGCAGGTACGTCTCGTTATTAGAGGTGACGGCGAGTACCTTACCCTTTGGGAGCGCCCTCGCGGCGACCGCCAGGGCCAGCGACGAGTCCACCCCGCCGGAGAACGCGACCAGGGCGCTCCCGTAGGGAGCGACGATCCGCTCAAGCTCTTCTAACCTCTTCTCCAACGAAACGGACTGCATGTTCGTGTCCTCTCCAGTAGGGCGCATCGCGTCGCTGCGAATGATTCAGGACGGGTTCAGGCGGCTCCCCGGCGGAGCCACTCGACGACCTCCCAGGCGTTCTCGCCGGGTGGGAAGACTGGGTAGAAGACCCTCTCGATCCTCCCATCGTAGATAACCAGCGTCAGCCTCTTGATCAGCGTCATCCCCTCGACCTCGAAGGTCGGCAGGTTCAGGGCCTCCACGAAGGCGAGCTTCTCGTCGCTCAGGAGCTCGAAGGGTAGATGCAGACGCTCGGCGGCCTCGCGCTGATATTCGGTGCTTTGTGTGCTGAGGCCGAAGACGCGTGCACCCAGAGTCTTAAGCTCTGCGTGGTAGTCGCGGAAGGCGCACGACTGGGGCGTGCAGCCGCGCGCGCCCGGGATGTCGTCCCACTCTCGTGGTAGATCTTCGCCCGGCCGCCCGGTGAGCGGGTAGCAGTAGATGACCGTACGCCCCGGGAGCCTTGAGGGATCTACCCGTTCCCCTGACGTCGCGGGAAGCGCCACGGGGGAAAGCCGCATCCCCGGCAAGTGATCGCAGGCCCCGTCGTCGGTCGGCTCCGGCAGGCCCTCCGGCACTTCGTAGAGGTCTCCAGTCTCCGTCATAGGTCCTCCCTAAGCCTTCTCCAGGACGACCGCCGCGTTGTGCCCGCCGACGCCCAGGTTTGCGCACAGGGCGACCTCAAGGTCCGGGGCGCGGCGCGGCTCGTCGACCACGTAGTCGAGTTCGGCGCAGCCCTCGGCGAGCTCCTTATGGTTCCGCATCGGGGGCACCGTACCTTTCTTGATAGCCAGGGCGCTTAGAGTCATCTCTACCGCCCCGGTCGCGCCCATCGAGTGGCCTAAAGTAGCCTTCGTCGCGGAGACCATCACGGAGGGGTTGATACTGTGTATCGCCCAGGACTCCGGGGGGTCGCCCGCGGGCGTGCCGGTGCCGTGCGGGCTTATGAACCCGACCCGCTCGCCCTCCACATCAGCGTCCTTTAGGGCGAGTTGCATCGCGCGCAAAAGCCCCTTCCCCTCGGGGTCGGGATCGGTTAGGTTGTAGGCATCGGTGGTGCGGCCGACGCCGGTTATCTTCGCGTAGGGCTCGGCGCCCCGACGCTCGACCGACTCGGCGCTCTCCAGGACGAAGACGGCTCCACCTTCGCCGATCACGAACCCCGAGTGGTCCTTGTCATAGGGCCTGCACGCGCCCTCGGGGTCGTCGTTCCTGCGGCTCATCGCGCGCATCGCGATAAAGCCCGCGACCATAACGGGGGTGATGATCGCCTCGGCCGCTCCACAGACGACCATGTCCGCGTCCCCCCGGCGGATCAGGTCGAGCCCGACCCCCATGATGTCCGTGCCGGAGGTGCAGGCGAGCGCGTTGGCCGACGAGGGGCCTTTTATGCCAAGCTGGATGTTGAGATGGGCGGCGGCGGCGTTCGGCATGATCTTGGTGACGGCGAACGGGTTGACCCGGTTCGGACCCTTGTTGTCCATCTCCCACTGGGTCCGCTCGATGCTCATGACCCCGCCGATGCCAGTGCCGAGCAGGACGCCTACCCTCTCCGGGTCCTTCTCCAAAAAGCCCCAGGCCCCGGCGTCTTCGAGGGCCATCTTCGCGGAGGCCAGCCCGATCTGGACGAAGCGGTCCGTCCTCTGGGCGACCTTGCGGTCCATGAAGTCCTTGGGGTCGAAGCCCGTACATTCGGCAGCGATCCTCACGTCGAAGCCGTCCGGGTCGAAGAGCGTGATCGGACCGACCCCGCTCTCGTTCGCCAACAGCGAGCTCCAGAACGCCTTCCGGCCCACCCCGATAGGGCTGACCACCCCGATCCCCGTTACGTAAGCCGCACGATCTCCACGGCCGTTCTCCATCTAGCCTTCCACCCTTTTCTCCAACGTACCCATAGTAGACGTGCATCTTAGCATCCTCGCTCCGCCCCGCCGAATTACCATTAAAGCTCACGTCTCTCCCGGCCGATAATCGTTGCAGGATGCGCGAGAATGGGGAGAACATCGGTGAATTATTGGGTGCTTGCCTTCGTCGGCGATGACGCGCAACAGAATCGCGAGGCAACCCGCAGAACGAACGTATTCTACGTCTCCTTCGACCGGACGCCCGTGGGGCGGGCCAGACCCCGCGACCACGCGCTCTTCTACGTCGCCGGCCAGGGCTTCGTGGCCGAAGCAAAGATCTCTTCGCTGGCTCGCAAACCGTATGGGGAGACCGGGTGGTCTTCGAAGAAGCCACCCCTTTGGGTCATCTCCGTCTCCGACGTCCGGACGTTCCCTTTATCTATCCTGTACAGGTTTCCGGGGAAGGGTGTCCACGAAGCCCTGGGCTTCCACTGCTACTGTCTGACAGGAGGCTTCCTCGCAATACCCCGCACGGGCTTCGAGGACGTGCTTGGCTGGGCCGGTTCCAGCCGCGTGAACGTTGCGGAAGACGTGCGGACGCCAGATGCCTCCGTCCCCGATGCGGTCGCGGAAGAGCCTCCGACCCGAATCCGGAAGGCTGCGGAGAGACCTCGACACCCGGCCGTGCGGACGATCATGGAAGGGTCGCTGGACCTTCGTCAGAGGGAGAAGCGGGCCGCCGGGCAGCATGCGGTAGGCAAGGGGCGCAAGCGGGCCGCACTGTGGACGGTGGCCGAGCTCGGGGCCTCCGCGTTCGGGCTCAAGGGCGTCGAACATCACGCCAGGCAGAAAGTGTGGGAGACCGAGAAGACCTGGCTCGCCGGGGGGAGGGCCGAGGAGAGGGTCGGGGTGGAGCTCGAGAAGCTACTGGGGCACGGCTTCTACCTGTTCCACGATGTGCCGCTCGCGGGGCTCGGCAACGTGGACCACGTCGTCCTGGGTGAGAAAGGGTTCTACGCCGTCGAGACGAAGAGCCACAAGGGGCAGGTCACGGCAAAGGGTAAAGACCTGCTGCTCAACGGCCACTCTCCTGGGAAGGATTTCGTAAAGCAGGCCTGGCGTGGCTGCTACCGGTTGCGCGAGGTGTTGGACGCGGACGTCACGCCCGTCTTGCTCTTTACCGAGGCGTTCGTCGATGGCAGGCTCATGGTACGGGGAGTCCGCGTCCTGCCGCTGCCGTGGCTGGTCGAGGAGATTCTGGATGCCAGAGAATGCTACGGTTCCCGAAGGGTGAAAGCTGCCGTGAACGCCCTCGGCGCGGCTACTGGCTGCTACCCCTCCGCGGCGCCACGTCCGGCATGACCAGAGTACGACCCGACTGGCTCCGATCGACCGGCGTCTATCATGAACCGGCCGCTGTACAATGGCGCTGTGATAGGGAAGCGCGTGCTGGCAGGGCGCCCCGCCCGAAACAACCGGGCTCTACTGAGGCATTGGGGAGGACCCAAAGAACTTTGATCTTCTTCGCCGCCACCGTCCTGTTCATCCTGAACTTCGCGCTGGGCATCCTCGTCCAGTTCCGCATAGTGGACACGAAACCGTTCCGCTGGCTCCACCACGCCTTCTTCTTCGCCGTCTTCGTCTCCGCGGCGGCGGCAGTGCTGGTCGGCTTCCTCTCGGACGCGCCATATCGTTGGGCGCTCCTGGCGGTCCTCGCCGTCTTCGCCGTTTTGCCCCGCGTGCGAGCGGGCACGATCGGCCACGCC
>JADDPM010000249.1 GCA_016781885.1 Rubrobacter sp. | reverse complement strand
ATCTGCCCGTAGAAGTTGCCGTGCTTCTCGTTGTTGGTGAGCGCGGCGTAGACAGCCCCCGTCTCAGGATCCACCTCTATGTCCTCGCAGCGGTCGAGCGGGGTGCCGATGGGCGGCCCGTCCTCTTTCTCCGAGAGCTTGGCCGCCTCGGCGGTCCGCACGAGCACGTCCGCCTGGCTCGCGAAGCCGTTGTCGCTGAAGATGGGGTTGTTCTCGTAATCGAGGGCGACCCACTTGCCTTTGGAGAAGTCCGCGACGTAGAGCATCCCGTCCGAGAGCAGGTCCATGTTCGCCTCGCGGTTCCCGGAACCATAGGTCCCCGAGGAGACGAACTTGTAGATGCACTGATCTTCCTGGTCGTGGCCGGTGTACACGACGACCTTGTCGCCCGGCGAGATGGCGACGGCGGCGTTCTCGTGCCGGACGCGCCCGAGCCAAGTGTGCTTGCGGGGCTTTGATTCGGGATCGAAAGGGTCTATCTCTACGATCCAACCGTAATGTTCGGGAGGTTGGGCGTGGTCCGGGTCGTCGGTCCAGCGGTAGGAGGGCGCCTTTGGGTTGTCGTCCTTGCTGGAGCCAGGCTTGTTCTGGCCCTCCTGGGAACGTTCGCCGTAGTAGTCCTGGAAGTTCTCCTCGCAGGTGAGGACGGTGTTCCAGGGCGTCACGCCCCCGCCGCAGTTGGCTAGAGTGCCTATGACCTCGCTCGCCCCCTGCATCTCCTCTGACCCCGCGCCTGGTCCCGTAACGTCCATCGGGGTGGTGGCGTCTATCCGGCGGTTGAGCTCGTCGCCCTCGACGAACGCCCAGACGTCCTCTTGCCTCCGCACCCGCACGACCGAGCCGCCCACCGCCGCCTTCTCCTGGGCCACCTGCTCCGGGGTCTTCTCGGTCTTGCTGTCTTTATCCGTGTAATCCGAGACGAACATAGGGTTTATGTACTCGTGGTTCACCCAGAGGAGCCCATCCCCGCTGTTCTCGCCGCCCTCCAGGGTGTCTATCGGGAAGTAGGCCACGTAGTCGTTGTGGTCGCCGTAGGCCCGGTCGGAGGTCAAAGGGTCCCCCGAGCTGCGGATGACCTCGTACTTGTACCCCTCGGGTAGGACCAACTCGTCCGCGTCGGAGGGCTCTATGGGCTTGAAGGGCGCCCCCCCACCGGACGCCGCTTTCCCGTCCTGAGCTCCCATCTTGTTCGCGCCCTGCTGCTGGGCCTTGGCGCTACCCGGGAGCACCCCTGCGCTGCCTGCCGTAAGAGCCACGGAGCCGGCCCCCAGATAAGTTAGAAAGCGCCGCCTCGTCATGCCCAACGGGCCGGGTTCCACCCGCTGGTTACGCTTCTCGCTCTTGATCTTCTGTATGTCCGGCCCGTTCGCCATGTGGCACTCCTCCTAACTCTCCTGACAACGCACATGTTAGGGAAAGACCGGGCTTACGAGGTTTCAGACGTGTAAACTCTTCTTTAAATGCGCGTTTAGCTCGCGGGAGAGTCTTCCCTCGTTTGTGGCGCTCCGGAGCGTGGGACCCGGTATCCTTCTAAAGATGTCTCGGGTACGGAAGGCCCGGACGGGCGGGATCTCGGGGAAGGAGAGGACGCATGGCTTCGGTAGTTGGGGTTCCCAGGGAGATCAAGGACAACGAGCGGCGGGTCTCGATGCAGCCGGACGGCGCCACCGAGCTCGTGCATCACGGCCATGAGGTGATCGTCGAGACGGGTGCCGGGGCCGGGGCCGGCTTCGAGGACGAGGAGTACGAGTCGTGCGGGGCGCGTATCGTAGCGACGGCGGACGAAGTCTTCGAGGCTGCGGACCTGATCGTGAAGGTCAAGGAGCCCGTGCTCGAGGAGTACGATCGCTTCCGCGAGGGGCAGGAGCTCTTTACCTACCTGCACCTCGCCGCCGACAGGGACCTCACCGGGTTCTTGATAGAAAGGAAGATAAACGCCATTGCCTACGAGACCGTCGAGTTCTCCGACGGCAGCCTGCCGCTCCTCACCCCGATGAGCGAGGTGGCGGGGAGGATGGCGATACAGGCCGCCGCCCACCACCTGGAGAGCCCGCAGGGGGGCGCGGGGCTACTTTTGGGACTTATCCCCTTGATGTCGGTACGTTAGGAAGGCGGGCTG
>JADDPM010000027.1 GCA_016781885.1 Rubrobacter sp. | reverse complement strand
ATCGAACACGTAGCCTTTGTAGAGCCGATCAGGCGCTCTCAAGTCTTGCTCGCTACGGGGCATCTGCGATTATCCGATCGCTTGTGACTTATCCAAAAGGTGTTCCGTTTCCATCTATCTATGATCCCACAAAAAGAGATCGGGCAGATTGGAGCAGCACGTCGATAGTAGCAATGCGTTCTAGCAATACGTTCGTCGTTGGTTACTATTTGTATACTTAGTGGGGCGGCCGTCGGGCACCGGGGAGCGGAGAGCCTGGAGCCGGAGAATACCCTGCGCTCCTTCCGCCGGGACGCCACGGAGGGTGCGGCCGCTATAGAGTTCGACCTGCGCATCACCCGTGACGGACGTCTCGTCGTCCTGCACGACGCAGATGCGGACCGCACGACCGGCGGTAGCGGTCTCGTGGCGGGCATGACGCTGGACGAGATCAAACATCTCGACGCGGGCCTGGGGGGGCGCATACCGGCCTTCGAGGAGGGGCTGGAGGTCACGGAGCTTCCCATCTACGCCGAGCTGAAGGCGGTCGAAGCCGCCGAACCGCTGGCGGCCCTGATCCGGGAGCGCAGGCTAGCCGGGCGGGTTACCCTTATCTCCTTCGCCCCCGAGGCCCTGTGCCGCGTAAAGCTGTCCCTGCCGGATCTACCCGTCGGTCTGATCCTCTCCGGCTGCTCGCCCGGCCTCGCAGAAGCGCGCTCGGTGGGCGCCTCCCTCGTCTCGCCGCAGGCCACCTACCTGGATGCGGCGATGGTCGAGGGCTACAGGAGGGTGGGCCTCCGCGTCACCACCTGGACGGTAAACGAGTCGGAGGAGATGCGACGCGTCCTCGGACTAGGGGTGGATGGGATCGTCACGGACAGGCCGGACCTGTTGTCCACACTAATGGCTTAAGAACCTGTTTCGGGGAGCCAACCACCCGGAATACGTAATCAGGAGCGTGGGAGCTCTCGACGCCGCCTACGTGCCGCTCTCCGGGGGCGGCGCCGGGGAGGCACGGGCAGTTCGGGAACCGCGCCGTCGGTACCGTCTTCGAGGACGGAGAGCTCCCGGAGGGTCAGACCTTCGAAGAGGCTCTGAGGGAATCGAGCTAGACTCCGGCTTCTCGCCTAGTGCAAGGTGATCTCCGGCCGACAATAAGGGATGTAACTCAGGCTTCAAGCCATCCTTACGCGGCGTAAAAAGTCTTGCAACGTACTCTTTATATGATGCTTACTCGCATGAAACCATAAGCTAAGATCCATGCCCTATAGTCTCCCGCGTTAGAGATCAGCGCCGGAGCATGGGCGGATGGGGCCCCGAGGATCGTCCGGCGCGGCAGACAGAAAGGGGAGATGATTTGTGAGTAGAGTAGCGCGTCTGAGTTAGGTTATGGGGCCTTGCTCCTCGCCTTCACCTTGATCTTGGCCGGCTGCGGCGGGGACGAGAAGAAGAAGGACGAGAAGGGCAAAGAAGAGTAGCCAGGCGAGAGGGAGCGGCGGGGACCAGAAGCCTCGCCGCTCCCTCTTCCATCTCTGGCGTTCGCCGGTGGAGAGACCGGTGATCCGCTTCTCGCCGGTTGGGTCGAATAGCTAGTAACGTCTCGTGTAACACAGATTTAAAACGACGTTTACATAAGTGAAACCAAAGTTGGAGGGCTATGTCCTATAGTCCGCCGGGTCAGAGATTCTGGGCCGCAAGCGGGACCCTCGGTAGGTCCAGGCGTTAGCCGGTTAGAGAGGAGCCAATTTGAGTAGAGCTGCACGTTCGAAGCTGTTAGCGGGGGTATTCCTTCTGATGTTGGCACTGGTCCTTGCCGCCTGTGGTGGCGGAGGTGGCGGAGGTGGCCAGAAGGAGAAGGGTGGCGACCAGAACGCTTCTGGCGGTAGTGGCGGCTCGGGCGACATCGCCGTCGAAGGGTCGAGCACGGTTCTCCCGATCACCCAGGCGGCGGCCGAGGGGTTCAGGGAGCAGAGCCCGGACGTGAATATCACCGTCGGTGGGGCGGGCACGGGTGACGGTTTCGAGGCGTTCTGTAGCGGGGATACCCAAATCGCCGACGCCTCCAGACCCATAAAGGACGAAGAGGTCCAGACCTGCCAGGACAACGGCGTCGAGTTCATCGAACTCGCCGTGGCACAGGATGGCATCACGGTCGTCGTAAACCCGCAGAACGACTTCGCGGAGAACATAACGCTCGAGCAACTCGGCACGCTCTGGAGCCCCGACGCCGAGGGTCAGGTCGATAGCTGGAACGACGTGAACCCCGAGTGGCCCGACCAGCCCATAACCCTCTACGGCCCCGGCACCGAGTCGGGCACCTTCGAGTTCTTCACCGAGGAGGTCAATGGCGAGGCAAAGGAGAGCCGGGCGGACTACCAGGCCAGCGAGGACGACAACGTGCTGGTGCAGGGCGTCTCGGGAGACCCGAACGCGCTTGGTTACTTCGGCTTCGGTTACTTCGAGGAGAACCAGCAGCGGCTCAAGGCGCTGACCGTAAACGGCATCGCGCCGACCACCGAGACGATCAACACCGGGGAGTACCCGCTCTCGCGGCCGCTGTTCATCTACGTGAGCGTACAGGCGCTCGACGAGAACCCGGCCCTGGAGGAGTTCGTGGACTTCTACATCTCCGAGGGCAACCTTGACCAGTTCGTCCAGCAGGCGCAGTACGTGCCCCTCTCTGACGCCGGCGCCCAGGAGACGCGCGAGCGGTTCGACAACCGCACCACGGGCACCGATCCCGAGGGAGCTGCCGGGGGCGAGCCGAAGGGCAAGGACGAGGAGAAGAAAGAGAAGACGAAGTAGCACGCGGAGGGCGGCAGTTGGTGACGATCTGTTTGTCAGTAATGGATTCTCCCGATAATATGTGGGGCCGGGTCGGGTTGGCCGGCCCCACGGGTTGTATTTTCGTCCGCCTCTCTCACACGCGCGTAGTGAATGAGCGGGTGGTGGCGGTCCTCTTCAGGGACCCGCACGGAGAAAAGGCTGAGCAGAGTTAACCTGGAGGGTTAGTAGCGTGGCGGTAAACGCGGAGCGGAGCGCGAATTCCGAGCTGTGGCAGCGAGACAGCCGGGCGAGGCACTTTCGGGAGCGGGCCATAAAGATAGTGCTCGCGGCCTGCGCCTACGCCTCGGTGTTAACCACCTTCGGGATCGTATTCGTCTTGATCTTCGAGACGATAAACTTCTTCCGCGAGGTCTCGATACTAGATTTCCTCACCTCGACCAAGTGGACGGCCTCGTTCGCCAACCCCAGCTTCGGCATCATCGTGCTCGCCAGCGGCACGATCCTGACCACCTTGATCGCCATCGCAGTGGCGCTGCCGGTGGGGCTCCTGGCGGCCATCTACTTGAGCGAGTACGCCTCGCCACGCCTGAGGCGCTGGCTCAAGCCGGCGCTGGAGATACTGGCCGGAGTGCCGACCATCGTCTATGGCTACTTCGCCCTGACGTTCGTCACCCCGCTGCTCCAGAACGCCATCCCGAGCCTCCCGATCTTCAACGTCCTCTCGGCGGGACTGGTGATGGGGGTCATGATCATCCCGACCATAGCCTCCGTGAGCGAGGACGCCATCTACGCGGTGCCGAGATCCTTGCGAGAAGGTGCCTACGCTCTCGGGGCGACCAGGCGCGAGACGGCGACCAGGATCGTCGTGCCGGCCGCCCTCTCAGGCATCGTCGCGGCGACTATCCTCGGTATCAGTAGGGCCGTGGGGGAGACTATGATCGTGGCAGTCGCCGCAGGAAACCTTGCGCAGTTGTGTCTCAGTCCCTCCCAGTCCTGCCAGACCATGACCGCCTTCATCGTGCAGGTGGCCTCCGGGGACACGCCCACGGGCTCGCTGACATACAGTACAATCTTCGCCGTGGGCTCGACCCTGTTCTTGATGACCCTGGTCCTGAATATCGTGAGCTACATGTTCGTGCGGCGTTTTAGGGAGACTTACTGATGGCGACCAAGAGCGGGGCTCCGGCGAGGCAGAAGGGCGGCCCAGAAGGGGGGGGACCGGTCTTCCGGTCCTCGATGTCCGCGCGACACACGTTGGACTGGGTATTCACGGCTCTCGTGTTCGCCGCCACCATGATCGGACTGGTCGTGCTGGCGGTCTTGCTGGTGGACGTCGCCCGGGATGGATTGCCGCGCCTCAGCTGGGAATTCATCACCAACTTCTCCTCTTCTACCCCCGAGCGGACGGGTATCTACCCGGCTCTGCTCGGCTCGCTGTGGCTTCTCGGGCTCACGGCGGTCGTGAGCGTCCCTCTGGGCGTCGGGGCAGCCATCTACCTCGAGGAGTACGCACGCGACAACTGGCTGACACGTCTGATCGAGGTGAACATCTCCAACCTGGCCGGTGTGCCGTCGATAATCTACGGCCTCCTGGGGTTGGGCATCTTCGTGAATCTCCTGGGCTCCGTAACCGGCGGGCAGAGCCTCATCTCCGGCGCCCTGACCCTGAGTTTGCTGATCCTGCCCGTCATCATAATCGCCACTCGGGAGGCTTTCCGTACGATTCCGAACGCCGTACGCGAGGGGGGGTATGCCCTCGGGGCGACGCGCTGGGAGGTCATCCGGAGTCACCTCTTGCCGATGGCCCTGCCGGGCGCTCTGACCGGCACGATCCTCGCGCTCTCCCGGGCTATCGGGGAGACGGCGCCCCTGATCGTCGTCGGGGCCGCGACCTACATAACCTTCGCGCCCGAAGGCCCGCAGAGCAGTTACAGCGCGCTACCCATCCAGATCTACAACTGGGTCTCCCAACCGCAGGAGGGGTTCCAGGTCGCCGCCGCCGCCGGCATAGTTGTGCTGATGCTCGTGCTGCTGCTTACGAACTCGGTCGCGATAGCGTTGCGCAACAGGTACCAGAGGCGCGGGTAGGAGTGGTGGAGGGATCCATCGGAAGGATGGTGTGAGTATTAATGGTTTTCAGGAGAGAAGAGTCTAGAGAGGCTGGGGAGGTACGGTCGTTGTCCGAAGTTTCTGGTGAGAGGTCCGGCGTAGGCAGGGACCAGGGGGGGCAGGCGTCTACCGTGCCGAAGACCTCAGCTTTGGGCATGAAGATAGAGGACCTCTCAGCGTACTACGGCTCGTTCAAGGCCGTAACGAACGTGAGCCTGGAGATCCAGCCGAACAGGGTCACGGCCCTTATAGGCCCGTCGGGCTGCGGGAAGAGCACGTTTATCCGGTGCCTGAACCGGATGCACGAGGTGATCCCCACGGCTTACGCTGAGGGCTGCGTGAAGCTCGGGGACCAGGATATCTACGCAAAGGACACGGACCCCGTGACCATCAGGCGCAGGATCGGGATGGTCTTCCAGAAGCCGAACCCCTTCTCCAAGTCCATCTACGAGAACGTGGCGTGGGGCGCCCGGATCAACGGCTACAAGGGCGATATGGACGAGCTGGTTGAGCGGTCCTTGAAGCGGGCCGCCCTGTGGGACGAGGTCAAGGACAAGCTCAAGAAGAGCGGGTTAGACCTCTCGGGCGGCCAGCAGCAACGGCTGGTCATCGCCCGGACGCTCGCGGTGGAGCCCGAGGTGATCCTGATGGACGAGCCGGCGAGCGCGCTTGACCCGGTCTCGACCCAGAAGATAGAGGACACCATGCAGGAGCTCAAAGAGCGCTACACGGTGGTGATCGTCACGCACAACATGCAGCAGGCGGCGCGCATCTCTGACTACACGGGCTTCTTCTATATCGAGAACATGGGGGACCCGGGCCGGCTGTGGGAGTTTGACGAGACGACCAAGATATTCTCCTCGCCGAGCCGCAAGGAGACGGAGGATTACGTCACGGGCCGGTTCGGGTAGGAGAACGATATGCCCCGCGAGACCTTTCAGCAGGAGTTAGACCGGCTGGTCGAGGAGGTTGTAGAGCTCGGCCGGGAGGTAGAATCGTGCCTGGACACGATGGTCGAGGTGCTCCAGAGCCATGACGCCGGGGTAGCCGGCCGGGAGCTCGGCGTCGACTCCCGCTACAAGGAGCGAGGGGCGGAGATCGACGAGGAGTGTATGGTCTTGCAGGCTCGCCAGGCCCCTGTGGCGCGGGATCTACGTCTGATCTATACGGTCCAGGCGGTAACGAACCATCTGGTACGCGCCGGTACCCTGTGCGAGCACATCTACCGCGCGGTCTCCGAGACCGCCGACGCCGAGCGAGACCCCGACCTCGACACCGCCCTCTTCGAGATGTCCCGCGGCGCCCGCGACCTCTTCCGCGAGGGGCTAAACATCTTCGAGGCCCGCGACATAGACCGCGCCCGCAGCCTCGAAGCCGAGGACGATAAGGTCGACCTCCTATACTCGGAGGCCATGAACCTCGCGGTTAACCCGGGCAAAGAAGGAGCCGGCTCCCCGGAATGGCGCGTCAGGGCCGCACTCACCGTTCACTACCTCGAACGTATTGCCGACCATGGGGTGGACATCGGTGGGCGCACCGTCTTTCTGGTCACCGGCGAGCGCATGGAGAGCGCCATGCGCCAGTACCGCGACCGCAAACTCGACCAGTACGACGACTGACCGGAAGTCGTACCGGCCCTGAGGTTAGTAGTTATGCTACAATCAGGGCGTAGATTTCTAAGCAGGTGGTCGGTTGTCCAATCTAAGGCTTACGCAGAAGAGTAAATATGCGGTGCGGGCGCTTATGGAGCTTGCGCTCGACGAGTGTGGGTCGCCCATGGGCGTCTATGAGGTGGCGCGCAGGCAGCGCATCCCCGAGAGGTTTCTTGAGCAAATCTTCGGCGATCTCAGGCGCTCGGGCATTCTGGAGAGTCGTCGCGGGGCGCATGGGGGGTTTTGTTTCGCTGTGCCGCCCGAGGAGATCACCGTCCTCGACGTCGTGGAGAGCCTGGACGGCGAGGTACGCCCTGCGCGCTGCTCTGCCGGCGGGACCTGCTACATTACTGAGGCGCCTCTGTGCGCGACGAGCGAGATCTGGGACGAGGCTCGCGTCGCCCTGGAGAGTGTCTTCGGCCGCTACACCATCGCCCAGATAGCCGCCAAAGAACGCGAGACCCGCGCCACCCGCGCCGAGAAGGCAGACGCCGAAATGGCAGACGCCGAAATAGCGGAGGCCGGAGCGGTAGACGCCGGAGCGGTAGACGCTGGAGCGGGCGTCGAGCAGTGGGCCGAACCCTCCTTCACCAGATAGAAGAACCTCTCTCTAGAACCGACGGCCTGGCTGAACTCCGGGCGCGCCTCGCTTCGCACCTTCGGGGCCGCACCCGCCTGACCGAGACTACCGTCGAGGTTGGGGGATGCGTTTACCGCATCACACACCCCGTGGCGGCGGATGCTCTAATAGACGAGGAGGACTTTGCCCGGGACGAACGGCTCCCCTACTGGGCCGAGCTCTGGCCGAGCGCCGTGGTCCTCGCTCGACGCATCGCCAGAGAGAACTTAACTGGCAGGCGCGTGATCGAGCTCGGCTGCGGCGTGGGGCTCCCGGCCGTCGTCGCCCTCGCCGGCGGGGCCGAAGTTACCGCCACCGACCACTACGAGGCTGCGCTTGACTTCGTCTGCTACAACGCTCGCGTGAACCTCGGGGGATACCAGCCCGGGGTCCGGCTGCTCGACTGGCACGCGCCCGAGGTTGAAGGTTTAGGTCTCTTCGATCTCGTGCTCGCCGCTGACGTGCTCTACGAGGCCAGAAACGTCCAGGTGCTCGCGGCCCTGATCCCCACGCTCCTCGCCCCCGGCGGCGAACTCCTCCTCGCCGACCCTCGCCGCAAGGATACCCCGGACTTTCTGGAGGAGATGCTAAAGAGAGGATTCCGTTCCTCGACTGAGGAGCACATCGTGTTGTCGGGCGATAGAGAAGTCTTGGTCCTGATGCACTGGCTCCGACGAGATTAGGATTTTTGGGCAGCCCTACAGCCGGGTACGGTAAGGAGTACTACCTTAACGGAAGCTCTTGGAGTAAGTAGGAACCCGTAAGGGACATGTCCGGTATCCGGAGCCGCGGTTAGCGAGGGATGGCGTGCTCCGCGCTCAATGTGGTCTTTCTGGTGGTCCTGTCCGCGCTGCCCGTGGTTTTGACCGGCGTGTTGGCGGTCGGGCTCTTCGGGGACTCTACCTCGGAGGAGGGGTCGTCAAAGCTTTCCGGGAGGAGGGGCTTGAGGCGGGCGAGACGCGGCGGATAGACTGCGAGGCGGACCGGAGCCTGGTCCCCAAGACCTACAAGGAGCAGACGAACTTCTCCATTTTCTCCTGGAGGAGAAAAGTCGCGGGCCGCATCTTCACGTTCGAGTCCCGGGAGGACCTAGAGACGGTGCGCGAGCACTACGAGGGGGTCGAGGGCCTGTTCCCCTCCTACGTCTACGCCAAGGGTAACGTGCTGGTGTATATGCCCGGTGAGATACCGGAGGAAGAGGCCGAGCGGTACGCAGAGATCCTGCGAGATGTAGGACCGGGCTTCTCCAATTCTCCCCATATATTACAATCGGTCTCTATGGAGAGTCGGCGACCCCGAGTGCTGGTGGTGGACGACGAGCGGCACATCGTAGATTTCGTCGCCATGGGCCTGGAGGGACGGGGGATGGAGGTAAAGAGGGCTGCGGACGGCCCGGCTGCCCTGAAGGATCTCGAAGATTTCCGGCCCGACGTGATGGTGTTGGACCTCATGCTCCCGGGGTTCTCCGGGCTCGAGGTTTGCCAGAGGACAAGGGCCAGGAGCGACGTTCCTATCTTGATCCTGAGCGCCCGGGACGAGGTGAAGGACAGGGTGGGAGGCCTCAACCTGGGGGCCGACGACTACCTGGTTAAGCCCTTCGCCTTCGAGGAGCTTGCGGCACGGGTGGTCGCCCTCCTCAGGCGCAGCGGGGCCCCCGCGGGCCGGACTCTACGCCACGCGGACCTCACGCTAGATCAGGCTACCAGAGAGGTGCGCCGAAACGGACGCCCGGTGGGCCTTACGGCACGGGAGTTCGCCCTATTGCGTTTCTTTATGGAGCACCCCCGGCAGGTCTTCTCGAAAGACCAGCTTTTGAAAGTCGTCTGGGGCTACGACTACGCGGGAGACTCCAACGTGGTTGAGGCGTACATCTCCTACCTTCGGAGAAAACTCAACGGTCCCGGAGAGCCCGACCTGATCCAGACGATCCGCGGATCCGGGTACCGGTTGGGGAGATAGAGATCTTTGCATACGCTTCGCTGGCGGTTGACGCTCTGGTACGGGGGGATGGCGGCGGCGATCCTGATACTCCTCGCGGCCATCCTGTACCTGAACGCCAGGGCCTCGCTCCTTGACGTTCGTGAGGCAGACGTCAAGGACACGGCCGACTCCGCCAGCCAGATCCTGAAAGAGACCGGCTCCCCCGACTCGGCTGTCGGAGACATAAGGCGGAGGGACGTTCGGACGGTCTGGGCGATAGGTGAGGTGCGGCGCCAGGACGTACAGGTGGTTATCAGGAACGCCAACGGCAAGGTGCTGGCGGAGACGGCGGGCGACGAGGAACCGCCTGGCATCAACCCCTCCGACGCCGCCTACCCCGAGGTGTGGTGGGATGGGCGCTACCTCGCGACGACTTTTAGCTCCGAGGAGGTCCCCGGTGTGACCGGCGAGGTCTACGCGGTGCTCCCGGCTTGGGACCCGACACTGCGAAGGCTCTTGCTCATCGAAGTGATCGCGGTGTCGGGGGCGCTCGCGCTGATGGTGGGCTTCGGGCCCAAGTTGGCGGAACGGGCGCTGAGGCCCTTGAAGAGCGTGAGCACCGTCGCCGGGGAACTCAGGCGAGGCAGGCTGGAGAGCCGGGTGAACCTGCCGGACCTCAAGAGCCGGCGGGACGAGGTCGGGGAGGTGGCGAGCTCGTTCGACGCGATGGCCGAGAGCCTGGAGAGCCTCTTCGAGGCCGAGCGCGAGTCGAAAGAAACCCTCAGGCGCTTCGTGGCGGATGCCTCTCACGAGCTTCGCACCCCTCTGACCTCCGTACTCGGCTACCTGGACGTGCTGGAAGAGAGCGGAGACACGGATCCCACGGTTCGTCACCGGGCTCTCAAAGCTATCAGGGAGGAGGGCGGTCGGATGGCTTGTCTGGTGGAGGATCTGCTCGTCCTGGCACGCCTCGATGCCAAGCGGGAGATGTCCGTAGAGCTCGTGGATCTATTCGCGCTGGTCCGCGAAGCTGCCGATAATTATCCCGGACGCCGGATCGAGCTTGTATCCAACGGCCTGGATGTCCCGGTGCTCGCTGCTCCGGAGGCTCTGAGGTGGGTGGTCTCTAACCTGATCTCCAACGCCGTGAAACACACGCCTCCCGAGAAAAGAATCGTGGTCTCTGTGGACCGCGAGGGCCGGGAGGCCGTCCTCCGCGTCGCCGACGAGGGCACAGGCATCCCGGAGGACGCCCTGCCTCACGTCTTCGAGCGCTTCTACCAGGCCGAAAGCTCCCGGACGGGCGAAGGCTCCGGGCTTGGCCTCTCCATAGCCCGGGAGACTGTCGAGGCCCTGGAGGGGCGCATCGAGGTCGAGAGCGCCCCCGGTGAGGGCTCCACGTTTACCGTCCGTCTCCCGCTCTCGGAGAAGCTCCCGGTCAAAGGAATCTCAGCGAAAAGTTAGACGCTTCTAAGCTTCCTTTAAGGTTGGGGACTTATCATCTTCGTGACGGGCTACGGGAGAAGTGTTTCTCGTAGGTCGGGAGCGAGTCCGGCCGGAGCGAGCTGCCGGGAAAGGGGAGGTTGTGAAAAGAGGGTTCATAGTGATCCTGGCGGTATCAGTGGCGCTACTAGGAACCGTTGCGCCGGCTTTCGCAGACGAGGCCGGCGGCGGTGGGAAGAACAAGATGCCCGGCATGCCTTTCCGCTGGAAGGCGACTTCGCCCTCGACTCACGAGGGTGACCGTTACACCCTCCTCGTGACGAATACCGGAGAAGAGGTTCAGGAGGTCCGGGTTCGTACGGTCATCATGGACCACCCCGAAACCAACACGACCGTGGTAGAGGAGCGAATCGTGCTCGAGCCCGGCGAAGAGCGCGAGTTCACCGCGGACAATGATTACGGCACCGCCGAACACTTCAACACGATCATCGGAAGCGAGACGCAGGATCTGGATCTGGCGGTGAGTATCGTCGACGCTGCGGGAACGGAGACAGCCAGGTTTAACCAGGCGGCATTTCAGGTTCAGGAGGGGAAGGGCAAAGGTGGCGCCAAGGGAAACGGCGCTACGGCAAACAAGCACGGCCACGACGAGGAATTCGCGATTTTCGTACCCACGGCTTTCCGGGATGCTGTACGCCTGTCTCCGTTGTCCCTCGGTGTTCTCGCGGTAGCGGGAACCGGTCTCTTCACAGTCCGCCGCAGGGGGGCGTGGGCCGGACCTGCTAGCGGAGGACCCGCCGGAGCCGTCGTCTTCCCGTCCTTCTGGAGAGCGGCAGCGGTGGGTGGACTCGCCCTCAGTGCTGTCCTCCACGTTGGCCTCGCTCCGGTACATCTCGAGGAGTCGGCTATTCAGGGAGCTTTTTTCTACGCTGCAGGAGTGGTCGCGGCGATTGTTGCCGCCGCTATTTTGGCGTGGCCCTCGCGCCCGGCGTACCTGGCAGGAGCAATACTTTCGCTCACGCTGATGGCGCTCTGGGCAGTCTTCCTGCTCGTGCCCCCGCCCGGCTCAGAGACGGCCTCCACCGTCGATCTGGTGGGGTTGGTCACCAAGTCAACAGAGCTGGTATCTGCGACCGCCTGCACGGTATTGTGGTTCCATGCTAGACGCGCCCATCAGCCAGACCGGATCGAGCCTTAGAATAAGGTGAGACGATCCTTGCATAGGGCGGGTGTAATGCTAATGAGGAGCAGTGGTGAGTTTAGAGCGAGGGGGAGGTTTCTCGGCGTCCTGGCGTGCCTCCTGGCGGCCCTCCTCGCCCTCGGCTGCTCGGGAGGGACCGAGGGGTCTCCTCAAGAAGAAACGCAAGCCTCTACTCAACCCGGCGCAACCCAGGAGAAAGCAGAAGCCTCCGCCGACCAGCCGAACATGATCTTCGTTCTCACCGACGACCTGGACTACGCCTCCGCACAGAGAATGTCCGGTATAAACTCCTTGCTCGTAGAGGAGGGAACATCTTTCGAGGAGGCCTTCGTCAGCCACCCGGTGTGCTGCCCCTCACGGGCAACCATCCTCACCGGCCTCTACGACCACAACCATGAGGTATTGAGCAACAATCCTCCATCCGGGGGCTTCGAAAAGTTCCTCTCCGAGGGACACGAGGAAAACTCGATCGCCGTCAGCCTGCAAGAGGGCGGCTACCAGACCGCCTTCTTCGGCAAGTACCTTAACGGCTACCCCAGCGACGACGATACTCACGTCCCGCCCGGCTGGAATGAGTGGTATGGCAAGCTGGACGGCCAGCAGCTCTACGACTACCGGATGAACGAGAACGGCGAGGTCGTCTCCTACGGGAGCGAGACCGAGGACTTCTTCACCGACGTCCTCTCCGGGCAGGCGACGGACTTCGTCGGGCGTGCCGCGTCTGATTCGAGTCCCTTCTTCATGTACGTTGCCCCGACGGCGCCGCACGGGCCGGCTACCCCCGCCGAGCGCCACGAGGGCGAGTTCGCCGAGGAGGAGGGTCCCCGCCCCCCGTCGTTCAACGAGGAGGACGTCTCGGACAAGCCCTCTCACGTCGGGGACAGTAATCTCCTCTCCGACGAAGAGATCTCCGAGATCGACGATTACTACCGGCAGCGCCTTGAAAGCATGCTGGCCGTAGACGAGATGGTCGCCTCGCTAGTCGAGGAGCTGGAGGCCGCCGGAGAGCTCGAGAATACCTATATCTTCTTCACCTCCGACAATGGCTGGGAGGGCGGCGAGCATCGCATACCGAAAGGGAAGAACCGTCCCTACGAGGAGTCCGCCCGAGTGCCCCTATTCGTCCGGGGACCGGGAGTGCCCGCCGGCTCGGAGACAGAGAAGTTGACCATCAACACCGACTTTGCTCCTACCTTCGCAGACCTGGCGGGCGTGGAGTTCCCGTCTGACGGCCGTTCCTTCGCGCCGCTGCTCCGTGGCGAAGGTCCTGCGTGGCGTTCGTCCATCCTTATAGAGAGGTTGAACACAGGACAGAGCGGCGAGGAGGAAGCGAACGACGAAGGCAAAGGCAAAGGTAAGGGCAAAGGCAAGGCCGACCGTGGCGCGCCCCCCTACGAGGCCATCAGGACCGGTACCCATAAATACATCGAATATGAGAACGGTGAGAGGGAGCTCTACGACCTGGAGGCCGACCCTTACGAGCTGGACAACGTCTATGAGAGCGCCGATCCCACGCTGGTCGAGGACCTGGAGGCGAGGTTGGAGGCGTTGAGAGGCTGCTCCGAAGACGGATGCCGGGAGGCCGAGGACGCGACCTAGCGGTGGTAGTGACCTACTTCATCCTTTCCTTCCTTTCCCTGAAGGTCCGGCTTATGCGAGCGTTTACTTCACTGTGCACGGCGAAGGTTGGAAAGCGGCAACGCTCGCATATCGCTCTCGCTACGATTCTTGGGGCTCACATCTCCTTACGGCCCCGCACACTTCAACACTAGAATTCGGGACGCTCTAAGGTACGAGCTTTACCGTCGTACCCGTCGTGAGGCTTCACGAATACCGGACGGTCCGCCTCGAGCTATACGCTAAGGTCGTCGGGGGCGTCCGTCGCAGAAGAGGGAACGCTCTCCAGCCTGACCGCCTCCCAGCCTGGCTCCTCGGCGCTCTCGACGAACTCGCCCTTCCACACGTCGCCCCTGGAGTCCACGAACAGCTCGCGGGCCTCCTCCGGGCTGAGCTCGTATCTTCCCCCGATTTCTTCCACGTGGGCCCTCTCGATGCGGTCTTTGCCCTCCCGCCTCAGCCTGGCGACCGCGTCTCTTATGGCTACCTCGAACTCGCGACGCCGCCTGGTGCCTTCCATGCTCTCGCCTCCTGATCTGCCTCTTCCTCCTGACGTATCCGTTTGTACCCTCGTAGTAGAGGCCGTACTCTACAACCGACCCGGGTCATGATCGGGCGGAGCGGAGCCTCCTACTGCTATACTCCTCTGCGTGCTTCTGGATCAGCTAAACCGCACACAGTTCGACGCCGTCACGCATACCGAAGGACCCTTACTCATCCTCGCCGGCGCCGGCAGCGGCAAGACGCGCGTGCTCACGCATCGCATCGCCTATCTCTTGGAGCAGGGGCTGGCGGAGCCTGACGAGATCCTGGCGATCACCTTCACCAACAAGGCTGCCAAGGAGATGAAAGACCGGGTGGCGTTGCTAGTAGGACCCGAGTCACGCAAGATGTGGGTCTCTACCTTCCATGCTTTCTGCGCGCGGGTGTTGCGGGTCCACGCCGAGAAGCTAGGGTACCGGCGGGAGTTCACGATCTACGACTCTGCGGATCAAGTCAGGCTCATAAAACGCTGCATCGTCGAGCTCGGTAAGGACCCCAAGCGCTTCAACCCGAGGTCGTTCCACGCCCAGATCTCCGCTGCCAAGAACCTCCTCCTGGATTCGAACGACTACCTGCGCCAGACCGAGGGCTTCATGGCCGAGAACGTCGCCGAGGTCTACGATCTCTACCAGAAACGTCTCTACGAGAACAACGCCATGGACTTCGACGACCTCATCATGCAGACCGTCGCCCTCCTCGAAGTCTTCCCCGAGGTCCGGGAGCGCTACCAGCATCGTTTCAGGTACATTCACGTGGACGAGTATCAGGACACCAACCACGCCCAATACCGTCTGGTGAACATCCTGGCCGCCGCACATCGCAACTTATGTGTCGTTGGCGACGACGATCAGTCAGTGTACAGCTGGCGAGGAGCGGATATCCGGAACATCCTGGATTTCGAGCGGGACTATCCAGAGGCGAAGGTCGTAAAGCTGGAGCAGAACTATCGTTCGACACAGACGATACTGAGCGCGGCGAACGCGGTGGTGGCGAACAACGCTTCACGCAAGGCCAAGGAGCTGTGGACGGCCGGAGATGAGGGGGAGCGGATCCGGCTCTTCACGGCGGCGGACGATTATGCGGAGGCACGGTTCGTGGTCTCGGAGATACGCAGGCTCGCGGACGGGGGTGAGAGCCTGCGGGACATCGCGGTGTTCTACCGGACGAACGCCCAGAGCAGGACGTTGGAGGACGTGCTGGTGCGGGAGGGGGTGCCATACCAGATCGTCGGGGGGGTGAGGTTCTACGAGCGGGCGGAGATCAAGGACGCTATGGCTTACCTCTCAGTGATCTCCAACCCTAACGACTCGGTCTCGTTGGAGCGGATTATCAACGTCCCCAAACGTGGCCTCGGGGCTACCTCTGTGGCGCGCCTCTCCGAGTACGCGCAGCGGAACGGCATCTCTCTCTACGACTCTCTGGCCGAGGCAGACGAGGCCGGGCTCTCGGGGGCGGCGAGGAAGGCCTGCGCGAAGGTGCGGGAGCTTTTCGAGGGGTGGCGAGTCGCGGCGAGGGAGATCCCGCCTTCGGAGATGATGCAGGCGGTGCTCGACGAGTCGGGGTACGGGAAGGAGCTCGAAGCCGAGGCGACGGTGGAGGCTGAGTCTCGCCTGGAGAACCTTCAGGAGCTCGTGAACGCGGCGGCGGAGTATGAGCGGATGGCGGGTCCCCTGGAGGCGACGCTGGACGGCTTCTTGCAGGAGCAGGCGCTCTTCTCGGAGGCGGACAAGCTGACGGGCGAGGGGCGAGTTACGCTGATGACGCTCCACAACGCCAAGGGGCTCGAGTACGACCACGTGTTCATCGTGGGGATGGAGGAGGGGACCTTCCCGCACGCGCGGTCTCTGGACGAGCAGAACCTGGAGGAGGAGCGGCGGCTGTGCTACGTGGGGATCACCCGCGCCAGGAAGACGCTGACGCTTACCTATGCCCGGGTACGCTCGACCTACGGGGAGCGGGAGTACCAGATGCCCTCGCGCTTCCTCTCGGAGATACCGGAGAAGTTCAAGGCGGGTACCGTACCGGGTACATCTGCGGGGCGCGGCGGCGGGTGGGGCGCGGCTCTCCCGCGGCGCGAGAGGAATTCGGAGAGGGCGACGGCTACCGTTGGCTTCAGCGCAGGAGAGAAGGTGCGCCACGCCAAGTTCGGGGTCGGGGAGGTCGTCGAGGCGCGGGACGGGAAGGTCGTCGTGCGGTTCGGGGGACAGGAGAAGATCTTCGTGCCGGAGCTGGCGCCTTTGAGCAGGGCGTGAGCGCCTGGAAGGGGAGAGTATGAGCCACATCTACATCACCGGGCATCGTAACCCGGACACGGACACGATAGCTTCGGCGATAGGGTACGCGGAGCTAAAAAGCAGGCTAGACCCGGAGAACGTCTACGCCCCGGCGCGGCTCGGGGAGGTGAACGCCCAGACGCGGTGGGCGCTCGAGAAGAGCGGGGCGGAAGAGCCGAAGCTCTTGAAGCACATCATGCTGCGGGTAAAGGACGTAATGTCCACGGACATCTCGATAGTTCATCAGAACGACCCGCTGCGCAACGTCGGGCTCGCGATGGCGAAGAGGACTATAAGCCAGGTGCCAATAGTGGACGACGACGGCGTGCTCGTCGGTATAGTGAGCGAGCGGAGCCTCGCGCGTATGTACATCCGGGAGTCTAGAGAGCCCTCGACCTTCGCCTCGACCCCGGTCAGCGTTGGCTCGATGGTCGAGGTCCTGGAGGGTGAACTCCTCGCCGGGGAGGACGGGGAGACCAGCGGCAGGCTGTGGGTGATCTCCATGAGCGTCGACTCGATGGGCAAGTCCATCGAGCCGGGGGACGTCGTCGTAATCGGCGACAGGAGGAAGGGCCAGCGGCGGGCGATAGAGCTTGGCGCGGGTATTCTGGTCGTCTCCAACGGCGTCCGTCCCGAGGACGAGGTGCTGAGGCTGGCTGAAGAGAAGGGGACGGCGGTCGTGCTCAGTCCTCTAGATTCCTACGTGACGAGCCGGATGATACAGCTCTCGGTACCCTGCTGGGAGGTGATGAGCGAGGACCCGCTCACCGTCAGCCCCGACGAGCTCATCGCCGACATCACCAACGACGTGATGGCGGTCCACTACCGGGCGGCCGTCACCGTGGACGACGACAAGAGGCCTCTAGGCATCGTCACGCGCACCGACCTCTTGAACCCCGAGCCCAGGAAGGTCCTGCTCGTGGATCACGCCGAGCGGGGCCAGAGTGTGCCGGGTGTCGAGCAGGCCGAGGTCGTAGAGATCCTGGACCACCACCACGTCGGCAATATCGAGACGAAAGTGCCGATCCGGGCGACCTTCGACCCTGTCGGCTCGACGGCGACCTTGATCGTGGAGCGTTACAGGGCGAGCGGTGTGGAGCCGTCGGCCCCGTCGGCGAGGATGCTGCTTTCGGCGATCCTCTCGGATACTGTAATCTTCAACTCCGTTACCACTACGGAGCGCGACCGCGAGGTCGTCCGCTACCTGGAAGAGGTCCTGGACCTGGACGCTAAAGAGTTCGGGATGGAGATGTTCGAGGCATCCTCGGACGTTTCAGATCTGTCGGCCGAGGAGATCATCGGCCGAGACCAGAAGGAGTACGCCTTAGGCGACGCCGGCTCGATGAGCATCTCTCAGATAGAGACGGTCGGCACCGGCCTCCTGGAGCGCCAGGAGGAGATGCTCGACGCCCTTGAAAAGCTGCGCGCGAAGAACGGCTACCTCTTCGCGGCGCTCATGGTCACGGACATTATCAGCCAGGGCACGGAACTGTTGTGCGCCGGTGACTGTGCCCCCATCGAGCGGGTCTTCGATGCCAAAGCAAGGGACGGCGTCATAGACCTCCCCGGCGTGATGAGCCGCAAGAAGCAGGTCGCCCCCAAGCTGCTCGCGGCGTTCTAGGGAACCCGCGTTGGCGGAGATCCTCGACGGGAAGGCCGTTGCCGCGCAGATGCGCGCCGAGGTCGCCGAAGGCGTCGCGGAGCTAAAGAGCCGCAACATCCCGGTGCGCCTCGACGTGATGCTGGTCGGGGATGATCCGGCCTCGGCGACCTACGTGCGCATGAAGCAGAGGGACTGTGAGGAGGTCGGCATCGAGTCCCGCGCCCACCGCTTCGACGCGAATGTCTCCCACAAGGAACTCGCCGCCCTCGTAGAGGAGTTGAACGCGGATCCAACGGTCTCCGGGTTCTTTATTCAGCTGCCGCTGCCCGCCGGGCTCGAAGCCCTGCCTCTGGTCTCCGCGATAGATCCGTCGAAGGACGTAGACGGTCTGAGCCCGTTGAGCGCGGGGAGGCTCGCGGTCGGTCTACCTAGCCTCCTGCCCTGTACGCCGCATGGTGTGGTCCAGCTTCTTAAACGCAGCGGTGCGGAGATTGAAGGGAAAGAGGCCGTCGTGATCGGGCGCTCGAACCTGGTCGGGAAACCTCTTGCCCAGCTCCTGCTTCGCGAGAATGCTACCGTTACTGTTTGCCACTCCCGCACGAGGGACTTGCCGGAGGTGGCGCGCCGGGCGGAGATCCTCGTGGTGGTGGCCGGCAGGCGGGAGATGGTCGGGGCGGAGTACGTCAGGGAGGGGGCCATTGTCGTTGACGTCGGCATCCACGGCAGGGAAGGCGGCGGTCTCGTCGGGGACGTTCGCTTTGACGAGGTCGAGCCGGTCGCGTCTCACATTACGCCGGTACCGGGGGGCGTTGGGCCGATGACGCGGGCGATGCTCCTGTACAACACTTTGCAGGCGGCGCGGCCGCAGGTGGGTGTCTTTGGGAGCGCGTAGCTTCTTCCGCTTGTCTACAGGATGTAGAACGCTGTCGCGCAGGCTTCTGAAGAGCGAGAAAGAGATGGAGGAGGGTCAAGGTACACTGTAACCTATGTAGTCATGGATACTAAATCTCATAGTCTGGCGCTTCCTGAGGCGGGTGTGTCACCCTCATCTACCGCCTCTGTTTCAACTAAAGGTTCTATAGTTATCGTGGGAGCCAACGGTTCCGGTAAAACTCGCTTGGGGTCGTGGATCGAGTTAGAGTCAGGGCAGCAGGAGAAGGTGCACAGAATCTCGGCGCAGAAGTCTCTCGTCATGCCCGAGTTTGCTTCTCCGACTTCTATCGATAAAGCACAGAACGAACTGTTATGGGGGTTCGCCAACCCTGAAAATTATGCT
>JADDPM010000110.1 GCA_016781885.1 Rubrobacter sp. | reverse complement strand
CGCTCTCGCGCAGCCCGCTCTTGCGCGGCTTGCCCTTGCGCGGTCTGCTCGCGGGCGAGGCCCTCGCGGACCACTCTCTTGGTCTTCTCACCGGTGGCGGGCTGCGGCTTGGGGGGCAGGACCGTCGGGGTAGTAGCCTCCTCCATCTCGGAGACCGCCGCAACCTGCTGCGACTCCGGCTCGTCGGCCCGCGACAAGGGCAGGAACGAGAACGTGACTAGCGTCGCCAGCGCTGTTGCGCCTATCGCGGCGGGAAACCCTAAGTTCTTCACGTTGCTCCTCCTCCGGCTCAAGAGAGCATTACGCCCCAGGGGCGAGATTATAGGTAAAATACGCGCATGGAGGTAATGCCCCTGATCGGGGAATTTAGTGCAGAGTTGGCGGAAGATTCCAACACCTCCCCCCGCACCGCCGAGTTCTACGAGGCGGACCTCAAGGAGTTCGCCCGCTTCCTCGCCGCGAGGAGTGTGTTCGAGATCGAGGACGTTGGGGCCGGAGAGGTGATGGGCTTCCGCAACCATCTGCTCGAAGGCAAACGCAAGCGCTTCACCGTCTATCGTAAGGACGCGGCGGTTCGGCGCTTCCTCGACTGGGTCCGCACCTCGACCGACGTGGGGCTAGATCTCGACCCCATCGAGCCTATGCACCAGCCCCTGGACCAGCAGATAACCTTTTTAGAGGACGAGGAGGCCGAGCAGCTGCTCTCGTTCCCGCAAAACAGCCTCGACTCCTTGCGGGACGCCGCTATGATCCGGCTGATGCTCGACACCGGCGTTACGGTAAGCGAGATCCGGGGCCTACTAAAGAGTGACCTCGACCTCGAAGCCGCCCAGGTCCAACTCGGAGGTCCCGGCTCCCACCTCGCCCCTCGTGCCCGCCGTCTCACCGACGAGACCATAGAGGTTCTGCGCCGCTACCTTGGCGTGCGCAAGGACGATACCCCCGAGCTGATAATAGGCCGGGCCGCCCGCCCGGTGACAACCTCCAAGTCGCTCCAGAATGCCCTCTGGAAGCGGTGCGAGCAGGTCGGTCTGCCGCGCGTCTCCCCGATGATTCTCCGCCACACTTTCGCCATACGTTTACTCAGGCGCGGCGCAACACTGGACGATCTCAAAAACGCTCTGGGCGTACGCGACACTACCAACATCGGGGTATACAAGAAGTTCGTATAGGAGAGGAGCCGTAAAATGGCCGACGACAAGAACAAGGATTTCAAGAACACTTCGGCGGAGATCATCGCGGACCTCCTCTCCGACCCGCGGGTGCGGCGGGGCCTGAAGTACCTGGGAGGCGAGGAGTTTAAGTCCGACCGGGAGCGCATCCGGCGCGGGGCCGGCGAGCGCCTCAAAGGTATCCGCGAACGCTACCGCCCGAAGAGGCGCACCCCCGAGACGGCCGCCCGCGAGAGGGAGCTCACCCTACGCCTGGCCGAGGTCGAGGCAGAGTCGGCGGAGCTGCGGCTGCGCCTGTCGGAGCTGCTGGAGGAGGAGGAGAGGCTCCGGGGAGACCTGGAGAGTCTGTAGCTCCGGGGGCCTTGGGCCCCATCTCGCTGGTGAGTGGGGTCGCCGGTTTGTGATCTCTTTCTTATACGTCCGGCCGGACCTTGATACATCCCTTGTGCTTTGGGGCCGGGTCGTGTAAAAAGAGGTCTTGCTCTTGTGGCATCCTGTCGTTTTTTAGGAGGCGGTTTGGCAACTCCCAACACTGGTCTTTACAACCCTGCGTTCGAGCATGATGCTTGCGGTGTTGGTTTCGTCGCGCGCATAGATGGGCGGCGTACCAGGGAGACCGTCGAGGAGGGGTTGGATGTTCTCCACAACCTCGAGCACCGGGGGGCGAGCGGGAGCGACCCGGAGACCGGCGACGGGGCGGGGATACTGATGCAGGTCCCTGACGCCTTCCTGCGCCGGGAGTGCGCTTCTATAGGAATAGACCTGCCGAGCCTCGGGGGCTACGGAGTCGGTATGCTCTTCGAGTTCGAAGAGGATGTCTCGTGCGAGGACACGCTGGAGCACATCGTCGCCGAGGAAGGACAGCGGTTTATAGGCTGGCGGGACGTGCCGGTCCAGCCGAGTGCCGCCGGGAAGCTCGCGCGGGGCGTCATGCCACGTATCAAGCAGTTCTTTATAGAGAATCGGGCGGGGGACGAGGCGACCTTCGAGCGGAAGCTGTACGTGATCCGGCGCAGGCTCCACAAGGCGGTTGAGATGGAGAACAGCTGCTACGTGGTGAGCCTCTCGGCCCGGACCCTCGTGTACAAGGGCCTACTCAAGGGCGAACAACTCCCCAGGTTCTACCCGGACCTGAAGGACCCCAATATGGCGAGCGCGCTAGCGCTGGTCCACGAGCGGTTCTCCACTAACACCCTGGGGACGTGGGACCTCGCGCACCCGTACCGTTACGTCGCGCACAACGGTGAGATCAACACTCTGCGCGGGAACATCAACTGGATGCGGGCGCGCGAGAGCCGTCTTGAGTCACCGCTCTTCGGCGAGGATATAGAGAAGCTCTCCCCGATCATCCAGCCGGGCCAGAGCGACTCCGCCTCCTTCGACAACGCGCTGGAGCTGCTGCACCTCGCCGGACGTAGCCTGCCGCACGCGGTGGCAATGATGATCCCCGAGGCTTACGAGAACGATGAGCTGATGGACGAAGATCGCCGGGCCTTTTACTCGTACCACAGCGCTCTCATGGAGCCGTGGGACGGTCCGGCGGCGGTCGCGTTCACCGACGGAAAGGTTATAGGGGCGACGCTCGACCGGAACGGTCTGCGCCCCGCCCGTTACTCCGTCACCCGCGACGGCCGGGTCGTAATGGCCTCCGAGGACGGGGCCTTGAGGCTGTCCGCCGACGAGATCGTCGAGCGGTGGAGGCTGCAGCCGGGCAAGATGCTCCTCGTGGATGTCGAGAGGCACGAGCTGCTGCACGACGAGGACGTCAAGAGGCCGCTCATAGGGCGCAAGCCATACAAGGAGTGGGTCGAGCAGGGCGAGATCCACCTCGACGAGCTCCCCGAGGCCGGGCCGGATGGGAACCGCCCGGAGGTCGCCTCGCTCTTCGAGCGGCAACTCGCGTTCGGGTACACCAACGAGGACCTGCGCATAATCCTCTCCCCGATGGCCCAAGGCGGCAAGGAACCCGACGGCTCGATGGGAACCGACACGCCGCTGGCCGTCCTCTCCGAGAGGCCGCAGCTCCTCTTCTCGTACTTCAAGCAGCTCTTCGCCCAGGTCACCAACCCACCGATAGACCCGCTGCGCGAGGAGCTCGTGATGTCGCTCAGGATGTCTCTGGGCCCCGAGCAGAACCTCTTCGACGAGACGCCCGAGCACTCTCGTAGGGTGTTGCTGGATGGACCGGTTTTGACCAGCGCGGAGCTTGAGAAAATCCGGGAGCTCCGCTCCGAGCCGTTCTCCTCATCCACGCTCTCGATGCATTTCTCCGCCTCTGAGGGGGAGAAGGGCCTCGAGACGGCGCTGGACGGGCTGTGCGAGAGGGCCGAGAGGGCGGTCCAGGGCGGCTCGACCGTCCTGGTGCTGAGCGACAGGGGCATCACTCGCGAGCAGGCCCCGATACCGAGCCTGCTCGCCACCGCAGCCGTACACCACCATCTCGTGCGCGCGGGCATCCGCACTAACACTACCTTGATAGTCGAGACGGCGGAGGCGCGTGAGGGGCATCACTTCGCCCTCTTGGTGGGCTATGGGGCGACGGCGGTCAACCCGTACCTCGCCTTCGAGACGATAGAGGACATGGCGGCGAACGATCTGCTCGGTGAGGATACGACCCCGGAGGAGGCGGCCAAGAACTTCGTCAAAGCCATCGAGAAGGCGCTCCTCAAGATCATCTCCAAGATGGGCATCTCGACGTTGTTCTCGTACTGTGGCGCCCAGATCTTCGAGGCCGTCGGCCTGAACGAGGAGCTTATCGAGAGGTGTTTCACCCGCACGCCCTCGCGGATCGGGGGCATCGGCTTGAAGGAGATCGCGCGTGAGGTCCTCACACGACACCATCGGGCGTTCTCGGAGATAGAGGACGGGCCCGAGGAGCTAGAGGTCGGGGGCGAGTACCAGTACCGGGTGCAGGGCGCGCCGCACCAGTGGGACCAGCATACCATCGTCCCATTGCAGCGTGCCGTCGAGACGAACTCTTTTGAGACCTTCAAGCAGTTCTCGGACCACTTCAACGAGAAGAGCGCGCGCCTGTTTACCCTGCGCGGCCTCTTCGACTTCAAGCGCGACCCCATCTCGCTAGAGGAGGTCGAGCCGGCAAAAGAGATAGTCAAGCGCTTCTCCACGGGCGCTATCTCGTTCGGCTCCATCTCCAAGGAGACGCACGAGACCCTTGCAATCGCGATGAACCGCATCGGCGGCAAGTCGAACACGGGCGAAGGCGGCGAGGACCCGGAGCGCTTCACCCCGGACCCGAACGGCGACTCCCGGCGCAGCTCCATAAAGCAGGTGGCCTCTGGCCGCTTCGGGGTGACGGCGGAGTACCTGGTCAACGCCGACTCGTTGCAGATAAAGATGGCCCAGGGCTCCAAGCCCGGCGAGGGCGGCCAGCTACCGGGCCACAAGGTCTCAGACGACATAGCGAGGGTGCGCTACTCCACGCCGGGGGTCGGGCTCATCTCCCCGCCGCCGCACCACGACATCTACTCCATCGAGGACCTGGCACAGCTGATACACGACCTCAAGAATGCCAACCTGGGCGCCCGGGTGAGCGTGAAGCTGGTCTCGGCGGCCGGGGTTGGGACCGTCGCGGCGGGCGTGTCGAAGGCGAAGGCGGACCACATAACCATCTCCGGCCACGACGGGGGGACCGGGGCATCTCCTCTCTCCTCTATAAAGCACGCGGGGCTTCCGTGGGAGCTCGGCCTCGCCGAGGCCCAGCAGGTCCTCGTCGAGAACGACCTGCGCGGGCGCGTCGTCTTGCAGACCGACGGGCAGCTCAAGACGGGCCGCGACGTGGTGGTGGCGGCGCTCCTGGGGGCGGAGGACTTCGCGTTCTCTACCGCGCCGCTGGTGGCGACGGGCTGCATCATGATGCGGGTGTGTCACCTGAACACCTGTCCGGTGGGTATCGCTACGCAGGACCCGGAGCTCAGGAAAAGGTTCACGGGTAAGCCGGAGCACGTCATCAACTACTTCTTCTTTGTGGCCGAGGAGATCCGGGAGTTGATGGCGGAGTTGGGCTTCCGCACCTTCGAGGAGATGGTCGGGCGGACGGACAGGTTGAAGACCCGCGAGGCCATCGAGCACTGGAAGGCGCAAGGGGTGGACCTCTCGTCGATGCTGTACCGTCCCGAGAGGGCGGAGGACGTCGCCACGCACAACGTCGAGGAGCAGGACCATCATCTCGAGGACTCTCTGGACAACGAGTTGATCGAACGCTGCATGCCCGCGCTTGAGAACGGCGAGCAGGTTCGGTTCTCGATGCCCATAGAGAACACGAACCGCACGGTTGGCGGGAGGCTTGGCGGGGAGGTCGCTCGCCGCTACGGGGGCGAGGGCCTGCCGGAGGGTACGATCCGCATAGACTTCGAGGGCGTGGCCGGGCAGTCCTTCGGCGCGTGGCTCGCCCGTGGGGTCTCCTTCGACCTCAAGGGCACGACGAACGACTACGTTGGGAAGGGCCTCTCGGGCGGGCGCATCGTCGTCTATCCGCACGAGGACGCCGCATACGATCCGGCTCAGAGTATCGTGGTCGGCAACGTGGCCCTCTACGGGGCGACCGGCGGCGAGGCGCACTTCCGGGGCTTCGCCGGCGAGCGCTTCGCGGTCCGCAACTCGGGCGCGGAGGCGGTCGTAGAGGGCGTGGGGGACCACGGTTGCGAGTACATGACCGGGGGCGTCGTGGTCGTGCTCGGTCCGGTGGGCCGCAACTTCGCGGCCGGTATGAGCGGCGGCATAGCCTACGTGCTGGACGAGGAGGAACGTTTCGAGAAGCTCTACAACCCGGAGATGGTCGGGTTGGAGGCGGTGGAGCTCGAAGAGGAAGTCTCGTACCTGCGTCGTGTAGTAGAGCGTCACCGGAATCTTACCGGGAGCACCGCTGCGGAGCGGGTGCTGGAGAGCTGGGAGGAGATGCTCCCGAAGTTCATCAAGGTGATGCCTAGCGACCTCAAGCGCGTGTTGCAGGAGCGCCAGGAGTCTGAGTTGGAGGTGGTGAAGTAGTGGCGGATCCCAGAGGGTTCTTAAAGATAGGGCGCAAGCCCACCCCGAAGCGCGACAAGGTCGAGCGGGTGCAGGACTACCGCTACATCTACGAGCCGATGCCGACTGAGGAGGTCCGGGACCAGGCTGCACGTTGCATGGACTGCGGGGTGCCGTTCTGCAACGTCGGCTGCCCTCTTGGCAACCTCATCCCCGACTGGAACGACCTCGTCTACCGGGACCGCTGGAAGCAGGCCATAGATCGGCTTCACGCTACCAACAACTTCCCCGAGTTCACGGGGATGCTTTGTCCCGCGCCGTGCGAGCCCGCGTGCGTACTGACGATCAACGACGACCCCGTCACCATCAAGGAGATAGAGCTCTCGATCATCAACCGGGCCTTCGACGAGGGGTGGGTAGTGCCAAAGCCCCCGCCGCCGGAGAAGAGGACCGGCAAGAAGGTCGCGGTCGTGGGGTCTGGGCCGGCGGGGCTCGCCGCAGCCCAGCAACTCAACTGGGCGGGGCATAGCGTTACCGTCTTCGAGAAGGACGACAGGATCGGCGGTCTTCTGACGTACGGCATCCCGGACTACAAGATAGAGAAGTGGGTCGTCGAGAGGCGCGTCGCCCAGATGGAGGAAGAGGGGATCGAGTTCCGCACCAACTCCTACGTTGGCTACGACCCGACGACCGAGGAGCTCAAGCGCGACTACGACGCGATCATTCTGGCTGTCGGGGCGCTGGCCGGGCGTGATCTGGATGTGCCGGGCCGGGAGCTTTACGGTATACATCTGGCGATGGATTACCTCGTGCAGCAGAACCGCAGGGTCGCGGGGATGCCGATCAA
>JADDPM010000248.1 GCA_016781885.1 Rubrobacter sp. | reverse complement strand
AAACCGCGGCTTTTGACAGTTACCCAACCCCAGGATGTGTAGGGAGCAGCTACACAGATCTGGCGGGTTCCTATCTCTCGACCCGCCAAGAGCAGCGGCTGTAGAGCTTGAGAGTGACTCATTCCGGATTAGGTATGGTGAGCTACCTTCGGATGCCTAGCGAAAAACGATTAAATGATCTCGGATTCGCCGAGCACCTGGTACGGCCTGCGTGGGCGTCGGGGCGGATGGACCTCTCTGAGGCAGGCGAGAGGCTCGCACAGATATACCCCTTGCAGGGCGGCCCGACGATCCTTATGGCGCGTGCCATCTGCTCGCCTTAAACTACCATTAGCGCTATGACGGGCGAGGGAAGGGTAAGCGCGTGTCGAATGGCGGGACGGCTTGGACCAGCCTGTGTGTTGTTTGCTCTCCGCCTCCCAGCCGATACCGTACGGGTGCTTGCTAGGGGATTGGGTCAATAGACGGAGGCTTGTTAGGGTAGCTGTCGAGTAGTGCCGGCCAACCCCGAAGGAAGGGTAGTCGAACGTGAGGCACTGGGGCTCGGATGAAGAGCTGTACGGCACGGTCCGTCGCGATCTCTTCACGGCGGTGGTTGGCGACGTCATGGACACCATGGGGCTGCTACGCCAGTTTCTGCCGCCGCAGATCAAACCGCTCCGCGACGATATGGTGGTCATCGGGCGGGCTATGACGGTGCTGGAGGCCGACGTTTTCGCCGGGCCGCATGGCACGAACGGCACCAGCTCCACGTTCGAACCCTTCGGCCTGATGTTCCGGGCACTCGACGATTTAAAGGCCGGAGAGGTCTACATCTGTGCTGGCGCCTCGCCCCGGTATGCTCTGTGGGGTGAGCTGATGAGCACGCGGGCCATAAAGCTCGGGGCCGCCGGAGCGGTCGTGGACGGCTACCACCGCGACACACGCGGGATCCTCCGACTTGGTTTTCCCGCCTTCTCCTACGGAGCATACGCTCAGGATCAGGCGCCGCGCGGAAAGGTCATAGACTTCCGGGTTCCGCTGGAGATCGGTGGGGTCAGGGTGATGCCGGGAGACGTCGTCTTTGGCGACCTTGATGGAGTATGCGTGATACCGCGCGAGGCTGAAGAGGAAGTATTTCGCAAGGCCCTGGAGAAGGTGCAGAAGGAGAATCTGGTGGGGCGGGCCATCGAGGAAGGAATGAGCGCTCAGGAAGCATTCAAGAAGTTCGGCGTGATGTGACCTGGAACTGGAGCGGTGCCGTGGCTGGGAGTCCTAGACTGCGAAGGCGATGCGTTTCGATCTGCTGATCAAGGGCGGAGAGGTGGTAGATCCGGCCGGTGGCTATCACGGCCGACTCGATATCGCAGTGAGGGCGGGTCGTATCGCCGCGGTGGACCGTGCGATCCCTGCCGAGGCCGCACTCGAGGTCATCGACGCAGCCGGGCAGTACGTCACCCCCGGTCTGGTCGACCTGCATACGCATGTCTACCGTGGAGTGACTTTCTGGGGCATCGACGCCGACGCGGTTGCGTGGCATACCGGAGTCAGCACCTGGCTTGACGTGGGATCTTCCGGTGCTTTTACCCTGCCCGGCTTTCATGAGTTTATCGTCAAGCCAGCCAACGTGCGCATCTTCGCTCTGCTGAACATCTCTTCGATCGGTCTGGTCGCCGAGACACATGAGCTCTCCAACCTCGCTTACTGCGACGTTGACCTCTGTACAGAGCTTGCGAGCCGGTACCCCGAGCTGGTGCGGGGCGTGAAGGTGCGCATCGACCGGAGGACCGTGGGGGGAAACGGCCTCGAACCTCTCCGGCGAGCTCGCCGGGCTGCAGATGAGCGCGAGCTGCCCGTCATGGTCCACATCGGCTATGGCCCTCCCGGTATCGAGGAGGTGCTGGATCTCATGCGCCCCGGCGATATCTTGACTCACTGCTCGACCGGCTTGACCATGCGCCTCGTAGATGAACGAGGTCGGGTTATCGAGGCCGCCAGGCGCGCGCGGGATGCCGGTGTGATCATGGACGTTGGACACGGTTCCGGCTCCTTTTCGTTCGAGACCGCT
>JADDPM010000247.1:1896-2143 GCA_016781885.1 Rubrobacter sp. | reverse complement strand
TCCCGGACGCAGAACTCGATGAAGCGAAGCGCGTGCTGGATCCCTATCTCGTGCAGGTTCTCGTTGCCCGACTCCTTGGCAGCCCAGATGAGCAATGACGTCGCCTGCACGCCGTCGACGTTCGCATCGCCCGGACCAACGTCCACGTCTGAGACAGCCTCGGCTTCCCTCCCGAGGGGAATCGCTCGCGCGTTGGCGTTGTAGAGAGTAGCCAGCCCTCTAGCGCCCAGGAGTCCCACCTCCCTTG
>JADDPM010000247.1:0-1800 GCA_016781885.1 Rubrobacter sp. | reverse complement strand
GTTCAGTCCACTGCTCGGCCCAGTCGAGGTATTTCTGCTCCTTGGTCGTCGCGAGGGCGAGCCAGAGCATCCCGTTCCAGAAGCCTCCGGTCCAGGACCCGTCCGGCGATACGCTCCATCTGCCCGTCTGTGGGTCTGCGTAGTCAGGGAATCCCTCCGTAACTTGCGCGGGCGTATCGTCGATCCTGACCATCATGTGGTCGATGGCGTCAGTCCATATTGCATCACTCATCGCAACTCCTCGTCCATTGGTCTGTTCTCCTGTGGCATCGGTTCACTCGCCCTCGAAATAGGCTTCCAATCGTCAAAGCGGGTATCGCCTTATCAAATCCTTGCGAAACTTGAAGCAAACATGCCCGTACATCATGCCTGCGTGGCCTCGAAGCATTCATTGGCAAAATGGAGCAGATGGTCGGCAACCACCTCTGGTTGTTCTTCGGGCAGGTAGTGGCCACAGTCCGCGATTTCAACGGCACCACGGATATCGTTCGCCACCGTACGCCAAATATCCGAAACTGGCTGCCCCGTCAGGTTACCTCGGGCGCCCCACATGAGCAGGGTCGGCACCGTTATCCGCAGCCCGGCGGCCCGTTCGGCGCGGTAGCGCGGCACGTCGATCTCGTAGGTCGCCCGGTAATCGTTCAGGGCAGCGGCTACCGCACCGGGTTGGAGGAAGGCACGATGATACTCGGAGTAAGCGCCGTCAGCCCGCAACCGCTCCAGAAGTCCCGGCGTCCGGCCGAAAAAGCCCTCCAAGTAGCCGTCCTCGCGGCCGCTGATGAGACGCTCCGGCATGCCCGGCACGACGTGGAAGACCCAGTGCCAGTAACGGCGCGCCACCTCGGCCGCGGTAAGCTCGTCGTACACGTACTCGGCAGGCAGGATGTCGAGGAGTGCGACGCCGGCTAGCCCGTCGGGATAGTCAAGAGCGTAACGCCGGGCGACCCGCGCTCCACGATCGTGTCCGATCAACACCACCCGTTCCAGGCCCAAATCCTGCACTAGGGCGTGGATATCGGACGCCTTCGTCGCCTGGTCGTGGCCCACCTTACCTGGCGGTTTCTCCGAATCTCCATAGCCGCGCAGATCTGCGGCGACAACGAAGTGTCGCGACATGAGCGCGGGTAAGATCAGCCGCCACATGAGCCAGCTCTGCGGGAAGCCGTGCAACAAGACCAGCGGAGCAATCGTATCCCCGCCGCCTTGCACGTAATGCAGTCGGACGTCATTAACCGTGACCTCGGAGTGCACAATCCCCGGCGGTTCTAGGAGGTTTGTCTTCTCTCCCATGCCCCTGACCTCCCTCGGTCACCTCTGGCTCGGTATCCGTCCCCTGCCGATAATCCCTTACAACGGCAAGCGTAACATCGAGTTGCAGCTTGCGAGTTCATAACGATGCCCTGTAAGGCGTTCTAAAACCTAGATCGAGCCGGCCGCAGGCCGTGGCCCGGGCGCACCAGCACGCCGCCGGGGCGCGCAAGAGGCCGAGCCTGCAGGACGCAAAAGGGGGGTCTCTCACCCCCAGTACGAGGCGCTCGGGGGGAGCCGGGGCAGGCTGACGACCAAGCTGCACCTCACCTGCGACGGTAGGGGCCGCCGCTGCGCGTGATCGTGACCCCGGGCCAGCGCCACGAGAGCACCCAGCTCGGCCCGGTACTCGACGCGATCCGGATGGCGCGTCCGGAGGGGTTCCCCGGACGGCCGCGCAAACGTCCCGACCGCCTCCTCGCCGACCGAGGTTACAGCTATCCCCGCTGCCGGAAGCTGCTGCGTTTCGCGGCATCCCGCACGTCATCCCCG
>JADDPM010000109.1:1151-7199 GCA_016781885.1 Rubrobacter sp. | reverse complement strand
GTCATCCCTAACTTCGCGACCGTTTATACGGTAGATTACGGGGCTCAGGCCGCCGCGGCGGTGGTGGTGACGGTACCGCTGGTGATACTCGTTCTTATCTTCCAGCGACGGATCGTCTCCGGCCTGACCGCGGGGGCCGTGAAGGGCTAAACACCCGAAGCGTGGGCTCGGGGCTAGAGGGGCGCGACAACTGGTTACTACGAAGGCGAAGGAGAAGTTCTGGGCGCGGGACCTGCGTCCGGGCATGAGCCTGCGCTCTACCTTTCTCGCCACCGACACGACCGTGCGCCCTGACAGCCGCGGCTCGCCGTACCTCTCAACGAAGCTCGTGGACAAGACCGGCTCGGTCGACGCCCGTATGTGGCGGCTCCCCGCCGAGCTCTCCAACGGCCTGGGCGGCCCCGAGTATGTCTACGTCGAGGGCAACGCCCACGAGTACCGCGGGATGCTCCAGATAAAGGTCGAGCGAATGAGGGTCCTCTCGAAGAGCGAGGTCGAGGAGGAGGACTACCTCCCGGCCACGGAGAGGGACCGCGAGTCTCTGGCAGAGGAGCTGATCGAGGCAGGCCGCGCCCTCAAAGACCCGCACCTCAGAGAGCTTTTTGCGCGCATGGTCGCCGATGAGGAGCTGTGGGAGGCCTTTTGCACGGCGCCGGCGGCGAAGGCCATGCATCACGCCCGTCTCGGAGGGCTTCTGGAGCACTCGGTGCATTGCCTGCGAGTGTCGGAGGCGCTCGCGGAGATCTACCCGGTCAACAGGGATCTGCTGATCTTCGGGGCCGTCTTTCACGATGTCGGCAAGACAAAGGAGCTCTCCTGGGAGAGCGGCAGCTTCGCCTATACCACTGAGGGTCGCCTCCAGGGACACGTGATCCTGGGCGACCGTATCGTCGCCGCTCACGCCTCCCAAACTCCCGGCTTCCCACAGGAGCTCGCCCTCCAACTCTCGCACGTAATGCTCAGCCACCAGGGCGAGAAGGAGTACGGCTCCCCCGAGCAGCCCAAGACCCTGGAAGCCCTGCTCGTAAACCTCCTGGACAACCTCGACGCCCGCGCCGCCATGTTCCTCGAATCTACCCGCAACGTCGCCGTCGGCGGCTGGAGCCATCACGAGAACCCCCTGAGACGCGGCCTCTACGTCCCGGACAAAACCGCCGGTCCCGAGGAAGGGGATGTCTCGAACAAAGAGCGCTAGTCGGCCAGCGCAGATTTGCCCGCGGAGGATTAGACCAAGCTACCTTCGAACCTCGTACAGGACTTTGCTACTCAAGCCCCTCTACCGCATCCTGTGGTAGAGGAAGAAAGTGGACGGCTTGTACGCTTCGGCCTACCTTCCACGCCAGCCTTTGATCTTTCTACGCCAGCCTTTGATCTTCTTAGCGCCTTTGGCTTTTTTTCTCTTCGCGGCGGGAGCGGAGCCCGCGCTATAGCTTGACGGAGTACTGTAGGGTGTGCGGACACTGGTGTTGTTCGCGTCCGCAGGGCTCACGCCATAACTCGGTGAAGCAGCATGGGGTGGCGTCTCTCCCAAGATCGGAGGCGGGTTTATCAGGTCACTTACACCTGCGTACTCGCGGACGTAGCCCATGTACTTAGTCCAGTCCCAGTAGTAGCCCGGGTCGGTGTGGGTGTTAGGGTAGGGGACTTCATTGTGCCCGATTACGTGGTAGCGGTCGGTCGGTATGCTGTACTTGTTACACAGATACGCTGAGAGCTTGGCTGACGAGCGGTACATGGTATCAGTGAACCACTTCGGGTCGCTGACGTAGCCCTCGTGCTCGATGCCTATGCTTGTTTCGTTGTAGGACCAGTTCCCCGCGTGCCAGGCGATGTCCTTCTCCCTCACCGACTGGCCGATAAAGCCGTCGGAGGAGCGGATGGTGTAGTGGGCCGAAACGTAGGCGGAAGGGTTCAGAAACCAGTTTATGGCGCTCGACCAGGAGCCTTGAGTCACGTGAACAACTATCTTGTTGATCGGGTTGGAGGATGGGCGGTTGGCCGGCGTGTAATTGTTGGAGGAAGCCCCGTACCACGTAGAAGAAGGGTATTCTCCTGCGGCCATCAGAGCACCTCCCCTTCCTTCGTCGTCCGAGCGGTGAGGCTTTGCGGGGCCAACGTGATCTGCTCGCCGCTCTTTATCCGCTCCGAAGCTCCCTTTTGGAGCGTCTCGAAGACTTGCTCGGCGAAAAGTCCGCCTCCCCCGATCCCAGCCACCGCCTCGTAAAGCTTACCATTGCCACCCTTGCCATCCACCGCGCCGAACCATTCGCCTAAAGTGGCGGGTTTCTCTCCCTGAGACCTGGAGAGCAGTGCCGCCCCGCCCAGAATATTCGACTTGCGGTCAGTTACGAGCGTGCTTGCGGAGATCCTGGTGAGCCTCGACGCGTCGCCTAGAGTGTCGGCAGTGGGGTTCCGAACGAGAGCCATGATGCCGTAGCTACCCCAGCCATGCAGGTCGCCAGATTTATACTCGTTAGCTGGCGGTGGCGGCATCTCCCACCGGGTGTTAACGTAACCCATCGCGAGGAGCAGCTCCACCGGTACCCGGTACTCGCCGGCCGCCTCCTCGAACTCCGCCTCCAGGGAAGAGCTTGGCTGAGCCAGACCGTCGATCGCGCTTACGTTAATCAGCAAAGCAGTACACGCGAGCCCCGCTCCGCTCAACTTCAGGAACCTACGGCGATCCATAATCCCGGACAAGCTGTTATGCCCCTCTCCAGACATTCCCCCTCCTCGGAACGGTTTTATCCCACTACGTAACTGTTATCGGCCAGCCGGAATCATGACTTAGAGCTTGCGCGGATAGGCTCGCTACTTTTCATATTTGGCGATTCTCCGAGCTATCAAATCGGCTCCTCATCGCCCATTGACACATTCGCTACCCGCCTATCCGCGCAGCCTCTTAAGCGTTTTCCATTATTTTTAACAAAGCTTAATATCGCAGGGGGTGCCAGGAGTTGTGCTATGAGCTACTTATGGAGGCTACTTCCGCTTGCGTTTGGGGGCACGGTCGTCTTCGTCCTCGTCGTCGGCGGAGGTCAACTCGGACTTGAACTCGTCCATCGAGCGGCGAGCTTCGGAGACGAACTTGCCGATGTCCCGGGCCATCTGCGGGAGCTTGCTGGGGCCGAAGAGGATCAGGAACAGGAGTCCGACGATAATTAGTTCGTTGAAGCCGATCCCGAAACCCATAAAGAGAATATAACCCGCCAACTCCCAGGATACAATGAAGCGGTATTTCCGGGCGCGGACGAGCGTATATACTCCTTTACGTGAGAGAGAGGGTCGTAAGGGTGGAGTCAGGGTGGCTGATGGGAGGATGCGTATGATCTCCTGGAGCCTAGCGCGCAAGGTCGCGGTGGCGCTCGCCACGCGGACGGAGGGGGACATCCCGGCCAGGCACGGCGCCTTCGACTACCCGGCGGCGGTTGAGGAGGCTCTCGGCCCGCTGGCGGAGTTTACGGGTATAAGCCTACCTCACGGCGAGCGTCCCGTTCGGGTCGCCGACCGGGCAGAGTGGATCGACTTCAATATCGAGAGCTTCGGAGCGCTCCTGGAGCCGGTCCTGCAGCGCGCCTCGGCTGGCGCGAGCGACATCACGTGGGCCTTCGGGAAGGCGACGCTCACGGCGCAGATAGGGCTGCTGTTGGGCTTCCTCTCAGCGCGAGTTCTGGGGCAGTACGATACCGGCCCTCTCGTCGCCGGAAAAAAGCCTCGGAAGAGGCCCGGGGAGCCGGGTGAGATCTTTTTTCTCGACGGGAACATCGCCTCGGCGGCGGGAAGGATCGGGGTGCCGCTCGCCGGGTTGCGGCTCTACATCGTGCTGCACGAGACCACCCACGCGCTGCAGTTCGAGGGCCATCCCTGGCTCCGGGACCATCTCGGCGGGCTCGTCGAAGGCTTCACGGGGCCGCTTGCCGATCGGCTCGGGGCGCTCGAGACCGTCCGGCGCCTCGCCGAGAACCTTCGGACCGGCGGGCGTTCCCTGGAGCTCGTTATGACCAGGGACCAGCGCGCAGCCTTCGAGGAGATGCAGTCGACCATGAGCGTCATCGAGGGCTACTCCGACTACGTCATGCACCACGTGGGCCGGCGGCTCGTCCCCGGCTATGACCAACTCAAAGAGCGCATGTCGAGGAGCCGGGTCCACCGCCCGCCTCTGGAGACCGCCATCTTCCGCATAACCGGTCTAGATATGAAGCTGGAGCAGTACCGCAGGGGCGAGGAGTTCGCCGACGCCGTCGCCAAACGCGCCGGCATGGGCGGCCTCAACCGCGTCTGGGAAGGTCCAGAGTACATGCCTACCCTGAAGGAGATAAGAGACCCCGGGCTGTGGATGGGCCGTGTCCTGGAGGCCGCCTGAGATGGTGGGATCGCACTCTTTGGGCTACGAGTTCGCCCGCGAAGAAGAGGCCCGCCATCACGCCGAGGAGCTAGACCGGCGTTTCACCAGAGAGGAACTCTTAGCCTTGCGCGTCTATCGTATCCGGTGGAACGACAACTACCTCGTCGAGGCTACCTTCGCGGGGGATGTATCCGCCTCCCGCATGGACGACGCTCGTGCTCTGCTGGGCGAGTCCGGCGTAGCGGTTCACGCCGATGACCTCGAGGACTACAAGCGCGCGACCCAAGGGGGCGCGTTGCCCGGTTGGATCCGGCGCTTCTTCGATAGAGGCTAGACGTACAACGGACCGTGGGCTTCGGCGGCCAAGCCGGTCTCTTACCTTCTTAGCTTGGAGGGTTTACCGGTACCCGGAGTGCTAGTCGATGCGCTGCTCTAAGCGCGTGATCTGCTCGCGCAACTCTTCTATCTCTTGCTCTAGATACTTCTCCGGGCCGCGCACGCGAGTGTAGCCTGCCTCCAGGACAAGGCCGAGACCGTCTACGGCACGGACTGCGGTTCTGCCGACGAAGCGGGCCGCCTCTCCGAGGCCGCCGACGGTGAACTTGCCCGCGGAGCGGGCCGTGGGGGTCGCGGCGAAGAACCCGGCGGCGAAGCCGGTCGTGGCCCCGAGGACCGCTCCGGCAAGAAACCTTGTCGAACCTTCGCCCACTGCGAGCACTCCCCTCGGCGCAAACGGCTTAGCAGCGCCAGTGTAGCACAGGGGTTGGGCGCCGCCCGGCGCACCTTCCGGGTTATACTGGCGAGGAATGCTGGAGACGGGGAAAAGGGAGCGGTTGCGGGAACTTCCATCCGTGGACGCCGTGTTGAGGGCGCCGGGTGCGGGTGTACTGGTCTCGCGCCACGGTGTAAAGACCGCCACCGCTGCCGTCCGCAAGGCGTTGGGGGATAGACGGCAGGAGATTCTGGCCGGCGGAGAGCCCGAGATCTCGGAGAAGAGCGTACTCGCCGCCGCCGAGAACCTCCTCTCTGAGCGGGGCCTGCGGCGCGTGGTGAACGCCACGGGCGTCGTCCTACACACCAACCTGGGCCGCTCTGTGCTCTCGGGACGAGCGATACAGGCGGCGGTTGCGGCGGCTAGCTCCTACTCGAACCTGGAGTACGACCTCGCCGCCGGCAAGCGTGGCTCGCGCTACGACCACGCGGTGCCGCTCCTCAAGGAGCTAACCGGTGCGGAGGATGCGCTCGTGGTCAATAACTGCGCGGGGGCGACCCTGCTCGCCCTCTCGGCGATGGTAGCCGGGGCTACGGAGGCGAGCGCAAACGCTTTGGGGGAGCCGGAGGTCGTCGTCTCGCGCGGGCAGCTAATAGAGATTGGGGGCGGCTTCCGCATCCCGGAGGTGCTCTCGCTCTCGGGCGCCCGCTTACGAGAGGTCGGCACCACGAACCGCACTCGCCTCTCCGACTACGAGAGGGCTATAAACGAGAGCACCCGCGCTACTCTCTGGGTCCACCCGTCCAACTTCGAGATACAGGGCTTCACCGAGTCGGTCGGGGTCGCCGAGCTCTCTACCCTGGGGCCGCCGGTCGTGGCCGACGTGGGTAGCGGGGCCCTCCTGCCGATCAGCGACGAGCCTAAGGTCCAGGCGGCGGTCCGGGACGGAGCGGCGCTCACCATCTTCTCCGGGGACAAGCTGCTCGGGGGG
>JADDPM010000109.1:0-933 GCA_016781885.1 Rubrobacter sp. | reverse complement strand
CGGTCGCCCGGAGCGGCGGCGGTACACTGCCGACCTTCGAGGTTCCCTCCTACGCAGTGCGTCTGGAGAGCGAGGACGCCGACGCCCTGGCCGAGAGCCTGCGCTCCGCAGACCCGCCTGTGGTGGGCCGTGTGGGCGAGGGGAGGCTCTGGCTTGACGTCCGCACTCTCCTCGACGGGGACGAGGAGGCGATACTCGGAGCGTTGGAGGTCCTGTATGGATGACCGTCCGATAGCTCTCACCATCGGGACCGCCGGGCACGTCGATCACGGCAAGACTACGCTCGTACGCCAGATGACCGGTACGGACACAGACCGGCTCGAAGAGGAGCACCGGCGCGGCATCTCCATCGTGCCGGGTTACGCGGAGTTGGAGTTGCCCAGCGGGCGCCGGGCGAGCCTCGTGGACGTGCCGGGCCACGAACGGTTCGTGAAGAACATGGTCGCGGGCGCTACCGGGGTAGACGCCTTCCTGCTCGTTGTCGCCGCCGACGACGGGGTCATGCCCCAGACGCGGGAGCACCTCGACGTCCTGCGCGTCCTGGGCGTCAGGCGCGGCGTAGTGGCGCTCACGAAGGTGGACGTGGTGGACGAAGAGATGGTCGAGCTGGCGGAGTTGGACGCTGCCGAGCTCCTCGAATCGTCGGGCCTGGAGGCTCCGATCCTCCCGGTCAGCGGGGTTACGGGCGAGGGTGTGGATGAGCTTCTTCTAGCGCTTGACGAACTGGCCGGTAACTCCGAAAACGGCCGGGCGGGGACTCTGGCGCGGCTGCCGGTGGACCGGGCGTTCGTACTAAAGGGGATTGGGCTCGTGGCGACAGGTACGCTGTGGAGCGGAGAGGTCCGGCCCGGCGACATGCTCTACACCGCAGCCGGGCGCCGTCCGCGGGTGCGCGGCGTGCAGAACCACGGCCGTCCCGCCGAGGTTGCGCGC
>JADDPM010000108.1 GCA_016781885.1 Rubrobacter sp. | reverse complement strand
CGCGCCTCGTCCCGGCACGTGGCGCAACCGTCGAGGTGATGTTCCACCGCTCTCTCCTCCTCCGGCTCCAGGGAGCCGAGCACGTACGGGCCGAGCAGGTCTCGGGTTCGCTCGTGCTCCCCGTCCGGGTTGCGACGCTTATCCATCCCCGGTCTCCCCGCGGTTTGGGGTCTTCTCGTAAGGCTCGTCGGTCCTTTGCGGGGCGCGCAGGCTCTCGCGGGCGGCGCGCAGGGCAGCGGTGGTGCGGCTCTTTACCGTACCCAGAGGGGCGCCGGTACGGGCGGAGATCTCCCGCTGCGAGAGCCCTCCGAAGTAGGCGAGGACGAGCACCTCGCGGTGGGCCGGCGAGAGATCCGAGAGAGCTCCTACCACATCGAAGGATCGCAAGACCTCCTCGGCACCGTCGCCCTCGCCGGGGATCTTCTCCTCGTCTGCGGCCGGCGCCACGGCCCACACCCGCCTCTTCCGGCGGCGGGCGAGATCAGTTATACGGTTGCGGGCTATACGGTAGATCCAGGTCGAGAAACCGGCTCGCAAGGGATCGTAGCTCCGCGCGTTGCGCCACACGGAGAGGAACACGTCCTGCACCAGGTCCTCGGCCAGCGTGCGGTCCCCTAAATACCGCATCCCCGTCCCGTAGACGATGCCGCCGTAACGGTCGTACAACTCCGAGAACGCCCGTCCGTCACCGGACCCGACCACCCGCCGCATCAAAACCTCGTCCGTAACGTCTTCCAAACCGAACTCTCTCCGGCCGTCCCCGAAGCCCGACCTTACTACCCCTGAGCCTACGCCGACAAGCATATCCGCTCCAGACCCCTCCCGCATGGAGACTCGGGAATAATCTGAAAATGTCGTCCTTTTCTTAACTACCATAACCTTTTATACGTCCCGGACTTGCCCGCGGATGGAAGAGATGCCGGCCATAGTAGCTACCTCAGGGCACCCGGAGATAGCGGGAAGCGTAGGAAGTCGGTACTGGTCCTTCTCCGTTATAATCGTTGTGAACACCCATGCAGAATTCCGGCGATAAGGGCAAGCAGTTGAACCTGGATCGGGCGGAGCTACAGGCGGTGGCGCGGCGACCAGCGGGAGGTTCCCTCGGGGACTTCTTTCGAGACATGAGGAGCCTCTTGAGCCTGCGGGCGCTCAAGGCGGCGCTAGCCGAGTTCCAACGAGACGATGCTCTAGGGCTCGCGGCGCAGCTCGCTTTCTACCTGATCCTGGCGCTCTTCCCGTTCATCCTGGTCCTGGTCTCCATGATGGGCACCTTCGGGACCGAGAAGTTCGCCTCGACCATTCTCGACTACTCCCGGGAGGTCACGCCGCAGCAGGTCTACGAGATCATCGAGACTTATGTCAGCCCCTACATCTCCGGTGATAGGCCGGCGCCGGGGCTATTCTCTATAGGCCTCGTCATCGCTCTCTGGTCGGCTTCCGGGGCCTTCGCCGCCCTGATAGCCGCCCTGAACAAGGCCTACGACGTCGAGGAGACCCGTCCTCTGTGGAAGGTGCGCGGGATCGCCCTCCTCATGACGCTCGGCCTTAGCGTAATGATCCTGATAAGCGTGCTGCTCCTCGTCTTGGGCCCCAATATCGGCTCGGTCATCGCCGGCTTCTTCGGGCTCAGCTCGGTCTTCGAACTCGTCTGGAATATCGTACGGTGGCCCGTGGCGCTCTTTTTCATGGTGTTCGCCGTGGCGCTTCTTTACTATTTCGCCCCCGACGCCAACCAGCCGTTTCGTTGGATCACTCCAGGCGGCCTTATCGGCGTTCTACTCTGGGTGCTGGCGAGCCTGGGCTTCCGACTCTACCTGAGCTACTTCAACTCCTACGACGAGACCTACGGCACGATCGGCGCCTTCATCGTCCTGCTACTCTACCTCTACATCTCCTCCCTCACCATCCTCTTCGGCGCCGAGCTAAACGCCACGCTCGTCAGGATGAAAGAAGAGATCTCCGGTGAGCAAATACTCGACGCAGAGCCCGCCGATGAGAAACCCGACATCCTCAAAGAGGACCAGCAAAACGTCTAGGCCCAACACCCTTAGAACCAGAAAAACAGAGGATGGGGAGATGGCCTCTCCGATAGACTCCAACCTCGGCGCAAGCTTCGGTACCGAAGCGCCTATAAGCCTACCAGGCTAGAGCTTCGCCTCTTCCCCGGGGTCCATAGCATAGCCGTGCTCCTCGCCGGGGAAAGCCCCGGCCTTGACCTCGGAGACGTAGGAGCGGGCGGCATCCTCAACGGTGCCGGCGAGATTGGCGTAGCGTTTGAGGTAGCGGGGCGTAAGAGTCTGCTGTAGTCCGAGCATGTCGGTGATGACGAGGACCTGTCCATCGCAGCCCGCCCCGGCCCCGATGCCGATAACGGGCACCTCCAGACTCCGACTGAAGAGCGCGCCTACCGGGGCGGGGACGGCCTCTATGACTACCATGAAGGCGCCGGCCTTCTCCAACGCCCGCCCGCTCTCGACGAGGGCAGCGGCCTCCTCCGCGTTGCGTGCCTGCACCTTGAAGCCGCCGACCTTTGTGGAGGTCTGGGGCAGGAGGCCGACGTGCCCGACCACGGGGACACCGGCTTCGACCACGGCTCTGACGGTCGGGGCCATCTCGACGCCGCCTTCGAGCTTTACCGCCGCGCAGCCACCCTCTTTTATAAGGCGGTTGGCGGAACGGATGGCCTGAGCCGGACCCTCGTTGTACGATCCGAAAGGGAGGTCCCCGACGACGAGCGCCCCTTTCGCCCCCCGGACTACGGCCTTGACGTGATGAATCATCTCCTCCAGCGTCACGAATCTGGTGGAGTCGTAGCCGAGCACTACCATGCCCAAAGTATCCCCGACCAGGAGAACGTCCACCCCAGCCCTATCGAGCAGACGGGCCGTGGGATAATCGTACGCGGTGAGCATGGAGATCCTCTCACCCCGCTCCTTCATCTCCCGGAGTCCGGGGATGCTAATCCGCCCTCTATCCTCAGCCACAAACGCCTCCGCTAAAAGCCCACTACTTACGGGCCAGGAGTGTAGCATCATCAACACTCCAACACGCCCTTTGCCCGCCGCGCCTTCTGGTATAATTCGGCCTTTAATGGAGGAGTGGCCGAGTGGTTGAAGGCGGCACCCTGCTAAGGTGTTATACCTCTCAACGGGGTATCGAGGGTTCGAATCCCTCCTCCTCCGCTCTAAAACTACCTTATTTGCAGGACAAACATAGAGGTAATGAGAAGGGACGGGGTTTCTCCCGGCCCGATCTACACCAACGCGCCCCGGAGGGACCTTCTTCCTTTTACACCCGGTAGCAAGCTGCTACAATCGCCGGTGTTATGGCTGAAGAGGAGAAGCAGCAGAGGCTCGTCAAGCCGTACACGGTGATGGCGTCAGGGCTCGCCGCCATGGTGGCGGCGCTCTTTACCTCGAAGCTCGGGGTGGCCGGGACCTTGATCGGGACGGCGTTGACGGCGATGACGATCAACCTCGGCTCCGCGGTCCTGAGCGCCCAGCTCGAAAAAGCCTCTACCAGGGTCTCCGCCCTACCGACCACCGTCCGGGATCGCCTCTCTACCCAGCAGGTCCGTGTGCCCGGCAAGCAGAGTCCCGATCCAGACCCCGAGCCGCCCGCGTGGCCGGAGGCTGGTAGCAAGCGAGAAGGTCTGCTCTCGCGCCTGCAGGCTATTCCAAACTACTTAAAGAACCTGCCGTCAGCCCGGAGGCGGAGCATAATCCTGGCGGGCGTCCTGGCGGGTTTGGCGGCCACGATCATCGGCCTGGGCGGCATCACCGGTATCGAGCTCGCCACCGGCCAGAACCTCTCCTGCCAGCTCTGGAGAGAGTGCCCCGCTACGCTGACAGGGGCTCCGACGGGTTCCTCCGGCGGTTCGGGCCTCTCCATCCTCCTCGATGGCCCGTCAGTAGCTACCCCCCAGGCCAACCCACCGCAGAACGTACCTGGGCAGCAACAGCCCGCCCCATCAGATCAGCAGCAGGTGCCCGGACAGCAACAACAGCGTCCCGCGGAGCCCGCGCAACCCGCGCCCAACGACGGCGCGAGGCAGCCGGACCAGCAGCAGGGCGCAGACCCGGCACAGCCCAAAGTAGATCCAAATGCCGAGGAGCCCGCCACACCCGGCCGGTAGCCAGAGCTCTCAAGAGGTAGAGCAGCGCACGAAAAAGAGGACCGGGATTCCCCGGTCCTCTCTGGGCCTCGTGAAGGGGGATGGACAGCTCCTGGAGCCCTACATGGAGCTTTCGGAACTTACTGTGCATCCCCCTTCATGGGCTACACACCGCGTCGGCTGCCTCTAGGCCATGCCGCGCAGCTCGGCTACCATATCCAGCCCCTGCTGCTTGCACAGGTCCTTCGGACGCATGATCGCCTGCTCGTCGAGCAAGTTGCGGGTACGGGCCTCCTTCTCCAGGTGACGCTCGATCACGTCGATGGCCCGATCCACCTCCTCGCGAGTAACCTCTTTGACCTTCTCGTGGGTGATGGTGATCGTCATATATCTGCACCTCCTTTCCTCGGCGGTTTGGCGACGCTTGTAACGTTTGCTCCGCCTTGCCCAACATCAGATTAATGTCCCCACACGCCCCTGTCAAGACGATTTTTGGTGAAGGTTTACTTCACTCTCCTACCATCCATTTGGCCCCGTGGCCAGACATCCACTACATGCGGCCAGTGAAAGCTCCATCCACGAGCCGGGGTATGACCGGCACGATGTCCTCGGCGAGGCAGAAGTCGATGTCCTCCTCGTAACCGCGGCGCATGAGACGCCGGGCCGCGCTGTTGTTGCGCAGGGCCCTTTCAGGGCGCGACCGATACAGTTCGACGACCCGTGCCGCGCCCGTCGAAGGGTACGCCCCTCTCGCGTAGGCGGTAGAGGATCGTGCCGGTTGCAGACTCGTCCTCCGGCGTCCGACGTCCCTCTCAGACACAGCCGATTGCTACCACCCCCTACCCCGCAGCGCCGGTAGCCAACTCGTCAGCGACGGCGTGGGCGTTCATGAAGGCGCCTGCCAGGATGGCCGGAGCGCCGTGGACCGCCAAGACCCAGGTGCCGTTCGTCGTGGAGAAGACTCCCGTAGAGCATGGCGTTATCCCCGACGCTCGTCTCCACAGGAGAGTTCCCGCAGTCGAAGCCGCGCACGCGTGCTCTGCCACGCTCTCCTATACGGTAATCGGCCCCGGAGTAGAGGGCAGTCTCCTCGATAGAGGCGACCGGAACGACTTTAGCACCCTTCCTTACGAGAACCGCGATCGTGGTGCTCGCCCGGAATGCATCCACGACGACGAACCCCCGCCCTCTTCTCCTCGCCGGCGGCATATCCGGCGAGCATCTCAACCTCCGCTCCACGACGTTCAGGAATTATACGGGGCGCGGGCCAGTAGCTCGCCTGCGGCATTCGGAAGAATTTACAGAGAGGAGAGATAGAATGTAGTACGAATTCTAACTAGAGGTCGCGGCGGCATTCGGACGGGAGGAAGAGAGATGAAATATCGTAGGCTCGGCGACACGGACATAAACGTCTCCGAGGTCGGGTTCGGCGTCTGGACGGTCTCGACCGGCTGGTGGGGTGAGGTGGACGACGAGCGGTCTGTGCGCATTATGAGACAGGCTCATGAGAGGGGTATCAACTACTTCGACACCGCCGACACCTACGGCTCCGGCAAGGGAGAGACGCTCCTCGCCGACGCCTTCGGCCATATGCGCGAGAGCATCGTGATCTCCACCAAGATCGGCTACGACTTCTATAACCACACCGCCCGTCGGGGTCAGCAGGAGCGCCCGCAGGACTGGTCCGAGGACTTCATCCGCTTCGCTCTGGAGCAGAGCCTCAAACGACTCGGCACCGACTACGTGGACTTCCTCCAACTTCACAACACGAAGATGGACGCCATCGAGAACGACGCGCTCTTCGCGCTCATGGATCAGTTCAAGGACGAGGGCAAGATCCGGGCCTACGGAGTCGCCCTCGGGCCGAAGATCGGTTGGCTCGAAGAGGGCGTAAGGGCGATGCGCGAGAGAAACGTCTCGGGCGTGCAGATGATCCACAACATACTGGAGCAGGACCCGGGTCGCGGCCTCATCGAGACGGCTAGAGAGACGGATACCTCCCTGGTCGTGCGCGTCCCCCACTCCTCCGGCATGCTCGAAGGCAAGTACGATGAGAACACCACCTTCGCCAAGAACGATCACCGCCGCCACCGGCCGAAGGAATGGCTCATAGAAGGTCTCAGAAAGGTCGAGCAGTTGAGCTTCCTAACCGAGTCCGGCGAACGCACTCTCGGCCAGGCGGCCCTCAAGTTCATCCTCGCCGCCCCCGAGGTGGCCTCGACCCTGCCGAACATCTACGACGAAGAGCAGATCGAAGAGTTCGCCGCCGCCCCCGAGACGCCGGACCTCACGGAGGAAGAGCTCGCGCGCGTCGCCGAGCTCTACGAGAATAACTTCGGCCTTCAGGAGCAATCAACGGTCAGTGAGGGGCTGATCTAGAGACGCACCAGAGAGTTGCCAGGCGCATGAGCCGAGCCTACCCTAAACAATCCGCGGCGAGAACGTCGAACGTTCCGGCCAAGCCGTAAAAAGCTGATGGCCGAGCGCCGTCACTACCGAAGGGAGCAAAAAATGACCGAGACGCGGACGCGTACACAACAGGTATCGGAAGAGAAGCTCCCGGCTCAGTACATAAACTACGTCTTCTTCAAGCTGGATCCTGAATGGCGCAGGCTCCCTGACGAGGAGCGCGAGAGGGGCAAGAGGGAGTTCCTGGAGGCTGTCGAGGAACACTCGGGCGGGATGCTCTTGCGGTCCTTCTCCCTGATGGGGCTCCGGGCGGACGCGGATCTCATGCTGTGGCGTATAGGCTACGACCTCGACGCCTTCGAGGCGATGACCGCAGCACTCCTCATGACCAAGCTCGGCAAGTACCTGAGCATCACCTACTCCTACTTCGGACTTTCGCGGCGCTCGATCTACGTTGGGGAACATACGCCGGGCTTCGAGAACCGCACCCACATCATTCCCGGCGAAGGCGAGTACCTCTTCGTCTATCCGTTCGTCAAGACGCGGGCGTGGTACCGGCTCCCGGTCGAGGAACGCCAGCGCATGATGAACGAGCACATGCAGATAGGACGCAAGCACT
>JADDPM010000246.1 GCA_016781885.1 Rubrobacter sp. | reverse complement strand
GAGCGATCACCGTGCTCGGGGCGAGTCCATAACAGCCTCTAGAGTTCGGACAGATGTTCCGGCGTTTCGGGAGCCGTGTCACCATCATCCAGCGGGGTGCGCAGCTCCTGCCCCGGGAAGACGAAGACGTGGCGGAGGGTGTCGCCGATATCCTGCGCGAGGACGGCATAGAGGTTCTCCTCGAGACCTCGGCGCTCGGAGCGGTCCGGGATGGCGACAGTGGAGTTCGGCTGAAGGTGCGCACCCCTGAGGGGGAAAGCACCCTTGAAGGTTCGCACCTGCTGGTGGCGACCGGGCGAATGCCGAATACCGATCGGCTCAACCTCGCGGCCGCCGGCATCAAGACCGACGAGAAGGGGTTCGTCCGGGTAGACGAGAGGCTGGAGACAAGCGTGCCGGGGGTCTGGGCAATGGGCGACGTGAAGGGAGGCCCGGCCTTCACGCACATCTCCTACGATGACTTCAACGTCATCCGCGACAACCTGCTCGACGGAGGAGAGGAGAGCGTCAAGGGACGCCTGGTCTCCTACACCGTTTACACAGACCCCCAGCTCGGCCGTGTGGGCCTGAGCGAGAAGGAAGCTCGCGAGCAGGGCCTCGATTTTCGCGTCGCCAGGATGCCGATGAAGCGCGTCGCCCGGGCACTGGAGAACGATGAAAGCAGGGGTTTCATGAAGGTAATCGTGGACGCAAAGAGCGGCCGAATGCTCGGCGCGGCGATCCTCGGCATAGAGGGCGGCGAGCTGATGTCGATGGTCCATATCGCGATGCTGGGGGACATGCCCTTCTCTACCCTGCGCGACGCCCCGTGGCCCATCCGACCCTGGCGGAGTCGTTCAACAACCTGTTCGCGGCGATCTAGTGCCCGGTGCCGGGAAAATCTTGGCGAGAAGGTAAGAGATCGCGGGACCAGGTAGTCGGTAGAGGCGAAGGGGTGGTGCAGAGCTAGTTGGAAAGGAGAAGATAAACTATGAGTGCAACGCACCTTGACGCCAGATCCGGGGTAGGCAGGTGGGCCGTCGCCGGGCTCGTGGCGGGCATAGTCTCGGGCATAATCTTTGCCATGTTCGAGATGGTCATGGCCGCGGTAATGGGCCAGGGCTTCTTCGCCCCGCTGCGGATGATCGCCGCTATAGGACTCGGGGAGGGGGCGCTGCCCCCCGGACCGTCCATCGGCCTGGCTACCGTGGTGCCCGTGGGCCTGATCATCCACATGGTGCTCTCGATGATGTACAGGGCGGGCTTCGGGATAGTGACCTCGGCCATAAGCATCCTGAGAGAGAACCGCGCTCTGCTCGTGGGAGCCGCGACGCTCGCCGGTTTCGCGCTGTGGATAGTAAACTTCTACGTGATCGCGCCTTTCGCCTTCCCGTGGTTCGCGATGGCGAACCCCGTGGTGCAGTTCCTCGCGCACACCTTCTTCTTCGGTACGGTGCTCGGGCTGCTGCTGGCTTCTCGCTCCAAGGGTGAGGAGTAACCCGCAGATGGCGGTCGAGCAGGCCCTCCCCAGAGTAGCTTGGACCTCCCACCGGGCTACTCTTTCTTGGAACTTATGTACGAAGCATCTCTCGAAAGGAGACGACATTGACTAAAGTAGGGATAGTTGTCCTGGCGGACACTGAGACACATGGGGATCTGGGGCGTATAGCGAACGCTCTGACCTCCGCCAAGGAGTTCAAGGAGGCTGGGGACGAGTCCACGGTCATCTTCGACGGGGCCGGCACCAAGTGGGTGCCCCAGCTCTCCGACCCGGACCACAGGCTCAACGGCGACTACGAGGAGATCAAGGACACCATTGCGGGCGCCTGCGACTACTGCGCGGGGGCTTTCGGTGTCAAGGACGAGATCGAGAAGACCGACGTTCCCTTGCTGGAGGAATACTCCGGGCATCCCAGCCTCCAGCGTCTGGTCTCGCAGGGCTACCAGGTGATCACCTTCTAAACGCTCCCTTCTTCGCAGGAGCGTCTCTGTATCTCTTCTGCGCCACAAGCCGCCGGGAACAGCCCTGGAGAGAAGCGGGAATAAACCTATAAATCTATGCAAGCCATAGAGGAGGAAGAGCGTGAGGATCGGAGACTTGGCGGCGGACTTCGGCAAGGGTCTGTTCGCCGGGGTCGCCGGGACGGCGGCTATGACGGCTTCGAGCACGCTGGAGATGAAGCTGC
>JADDPM010000245.1 GCA_016781885.1 Rubrobacter sp. | reverse complement strand
AGGGCGCTTCTCATGACGCGGCTGCTGACCCTAACGGGTGGGGGAGGTTCGGGCAAGACGCGATTGGCTCTCGAGGCGGCCCGGGACCTCGTCGGCACCTACCCGGACGGGGTCTGGCTGATCGAACTAGCGGCAGTTTTCGAGGGAGAGCTGCTGCCACCGACGTTGGCCGAGGCGCTGGGAGTGCCTGAGCGCCCGGGTCAGCTACTTGCCAATACGCTCGTCGACACCTTGCGGACCAAGAGGATGCTCTTGGTCCTGGACAACTGCGAGCATCTGGTGGAACACGTTGCGCGGTTCGTGGATATCCTCCTCGATTCTTGTCCGCACCTAAGTGTGCTGGCCACCAGTCGCGAGGTCTTGGGCCTCGCAGGCGAGGGCAGCCGACTGGTATCCCCCCTATCCAAACCCGACCCTCGGCAGCAGGTAACGCTGGAGCAGTTGGAAAGATACGAGTCGGTAAGGCTGTTCGTGGAGCGGGCTAGGTACCGTAACCCTTCCTTCATGTTGGCCCCGCAGAACGCGCAGACCGTGGCGGAAATCTGCGAACGACTTGAGGGCATACCTCTGGCCATAGAACTCGCCGCGGCGCGGGTAGGGCTCTCCGTGGAGCAGATCGCGACGAGGTTGGACGACTCCTTGGGGCTCCTGAGCGCAGGTAGTCGGACCGCCTCGCCTCGGCAGCGGACGCTACGGGGGGCGTTAGATTGGAGCTACGACCTGTTGAGCGAACCCGAGCGAGTACTGTTCGGCCGGCTATCGGTCTTCGCAGGGGGGTGGACCTTGGAGGCCGCCGAGGGAGCAGGCGCGGGAGCCGGCATAGAGAAACAGGAAGTATTGGACCTGCTGTTGCGGCTGGTGGACAAGTCACTGGTTGTTATAGAGACGAGCGACGACGGAGAGCTGCGCTACGGGCTGCTGGAGCCTGTCCGGCAGTACGCGCAAGAGAAACTTGAGGATAGCGGGGAAGCCGAGGCGGTTCGCCGTCTGCACGCGAGATTCTTTCTGGACTTCGCCGAGTGGGCGGGGCCGAAACTCAAAGGGCCGGAACAGGTGGAGTGGCTGGCGCACCTCGAAGAGGATAACGACAATTTGCGCGCCGCGATGGCGTGGCTCCTGGAGGCGGGCGAAGTTGAGGCCGCCGTACGGCTCGCCTGGGCACTCTGGATATTTTGGCTGATCCGCGGCCACCAAGGCGAGGGGCGACGCTGGATCGAAGCAGCGCTGGCGAAGGGCGAGAACCTCCCTGCGTACCTACGGGCGAGGGCGCTCATTGTGCAAGCTAGTACGTACTACGGCCTGGCCGGCTTCGAACAACTGGGACAGATATGCGACGAGGCCGCGACCCTCTTCCGGCGTGTAGGGGACAAAGCCGGATTGGGGTTCGCTGTGAGCGTCCAAGCGACAGTGAGGATGCAGCAGGGCAATGCGGAACTAGCGATTGAGCTCTTCGAGAAAGCTATCGAACTCGGCCGAGAAACGGGCGAGAAGTGGGGCGTGAGCGGTGCGCTCGCGCACCTGGGTTCGGTATACCTTGGCCAAGGCTACTACGAACCGGCTGCGCGCTATTTAGAAGAGGCGCTGGCGCTGTCACGGGAGGTAGGAAACAGGCTTTCCGAATCCGCCGCGCTCTACGGGCTGGCGCTAGCGGAGCAGGGCCGGGGCGATCAAGAACGAGCTGAGGAGCTCTACACCGAGGGGTTGAGCTCCTCAGCGGAGGCGGGCGACAGGGCGAACATGACATACTGCCTGGAGGGCTTGGCGCAGGTGGCCGTAGCGCAGGGTGAGATGGAGCGCGCCGCGCTGCTCTTTGGGGCGGCGGAGGCGTCGCTCGAGGCCGCCGGCGGGGCACTATATGCCTACGGACAAGGCCGTTCCGTGCGCGAGCAGGCGGTGAACGCGATACGCTCTCGCTTGGACGAAGCGGCCTCCTCGGCCGCTTGGGCTAAGGGGAGGGCCATGAGCCCGGCTGAGACGCTTGAGTACGCACTGTTCAAGCAAGAGCGTACCTCGAGTGGAGCGCCTGCCACACCGGAGAAGCCATCGGCTAGCACCGCACCAAGCAACCTGACCCGGCGCGAGCGGGAGGTAGCGAGCCTCGTCGCACGCGGGCTAACCAACCGCCAGATAGCCTCTGAACTCTCCATCTCTGAACACACGGTGGCAAAC
>JADDPM010000107.1:4522-7256 GCA_016781885.1 Rubrobacter sp. | reverse complement strand
CCGCACTGTGGACCAACCGCTATGAGAGACGCTCTAGAAAGGTTACTGTGGGATGCCTTGGTCCTGGTACGGTAGGGCGTCCGCTCCTTCACCGGCTACATCACCCGAAACCTCGGGGGGCGGGATCGGCTCGTCGGCTGGCGCGTCCGGCTGGTACGCCGCGGGAGGCCCGCTACTGAGCAGGAGGTTTACTCTACCGCCAGGCTCCGCCTCTTCGCCTACCGTAGGGTACTGCGCGATTACCGTACCTGCGGGTGTTGCCTCACTCTCCATCTCGGCCCGCTTGCCGGGCTCCAGACCCGCCTGGACGAGTTGTTCCGTGGCCCGAGGTAAGGTCAGGCCGACGAGGTTCGGCACCTTTATAGCCTCGGAGATTTCGGCAGTAACTGGGGGCTCCTCCTGGTCCGCCTCCGAATCGCCAGAGCTTGCCTGCTCACTGGAACTCGCTTGCTCGGTGGAACTTGCCTGTTCGGTCTCCTCCTCTCCGAAGCCCCACCCCGCGAGACCCAAGACCAGAACACCGCCCAGCACGAGCGCCAACAGGAGCGCCAGGGCGCCGCGCAAACGACGCTTCCGGGACATATCGCCGAATCTTTGTTTACTCCGCGCCCGGGTTTTCGCATATCCCCCAAGCGTCAGGGGAATCTCGGAGTCTGGCGCATCATGGCCGGTCTCCGCCATCACGGGGCGTATCCTGGGTGGATCGAGGAGGGTTCTCTGCCCGTGAGCTTGCTCTTCCGGTCTGGTGGAGTAGGATGATCCGCCGGAACGCCCGTTCGTAGCGAGAACGTCCTCCACCCTCTCGGAGAGCCGGTGGACAGCGAGGGCCAGGGATCTTTGTCCCTCCAGGACCTCTCGTAGCATACGAGAAGAGGATGTTCCGTCCACCAGCCTGTGATCGTCCTGCAAGCTCTCCAGGGTCCCGCAGAGCCGGTCGAGGCGCTCGGCCAGTCCTCCAGTATCGAGGGAAGGGTCGATCTTGCGCATCCGCTTGCGGACCGAGGCTGTGCCGAGCCCCTCCCCGTGCAGCTCGCGCGCCTCCCTTATCCGCTCTAGCGACTCCTCGGGGATGGAGATCTTCCCAGCCCGCCGATGATGCGGAATGGAGTACTCCCTCAAATAGCGGTAGAGGGTAGGACGCGGTATCTTCAGCACCTCGCTAACCTCATCTACCGTGTACCCCAAGCCCTCTCCCAGCCTATCGCACAAAACTTCACAAATCTTCTTCTGTTGATATGTAGCTTACCATGTAGCCGTTGTGTTCTCACGCCACGATAAAATCGCTCCGATCAGCGTTTTTATAAGGCTTTCTACTCTCCGCGCGGTGATGGCTCGCTACGTGGCAAACCATCTCTCCATGCTACGGCCCAGGAACGATAAAGTGCGGAGCAGCCTTGAGCCTGAACCCGGATACTGGGCCGCCTCCTATACATTCAAGGTTTACTTCAAGTACACGTGCACGGGGCGTAGAAGTAAGGGGGCACCTGTTGCTCAGGTTCAGGTTCGCGCAACTTCTTTGGCTCAAGAAGCCTTGCACAGAAATCCAGACAAAGCTACCAGATACTGTGGTTACAAGAAATTCTACCTCACTAAGTTGTGCCGCCGAGGGATTTTTTGTGCAGAGCTGACTCATGATTTTGGCTGCGGGTCTGCTCGTGTTCGGCAGCGACCGGGCGGAGGCGCATACGGCGCTGGGCTCCTAGCACGGCTCAGGGTTCCACGGCCTGCCGACGGCGAACGGCGAGCACTTCAACGCGTACGGCAACACGGTGGCTCAAAGACGCTGCCGCTCGGGACAGAGTTGATAGTGAGTTACGGGGGAAACCCCGCTCGGGTGGTTAACGACCGTGGGCCCTACGCGGGCATACGCGGCGAGCTGGACCTCTCGCAGGGGGTAGCGCAGCGGTTGGGGCTTGCCGGGATCGGTATAGACCATGTGGAGGTCGCAGATCTGAGAGGTCCGCAAGCGACAGAAAGCCCGCAGGCAGTGGCGGCTGACAGTCTCAGAACGGGTAATCCGCCCCCGCGACAGGCGCGGCCCCATGCCCCCGCCGATGCCTGTCTGGTGCAGCCGGACGATAGTCTATCGATGATCGTCGGGCGACTCATGACCTCCGCGGACCACCTCTTGGGCCAGAACGATATCTCGAACGCGGGCCTCGTCTACGGCAGCCAGACGCTACTCTTATTTGCTGTGGAACACCTTCGGGTCAGGGCGTCCGGAGCTCACGCCAGATAGCGAGGAGTACTTTGGCGGGATAGCGCCAGCTTATGAAGGAGTCGCCGTGCTCGCGCAGGCGGTAGCGGATGGAGACCTCTTCGACAACGAAGCCCTTGCGGAGCAGGTCGAGGGTGAGCACCTGGGCGTAGTTGTAGTCGTGGATGATCTCCGCTGACGCGGCGGCCTCGCGCGAGAAGGCCCGCATCCCCGTCTGTCCGTCAGTCATGTACCGCTGGGTCAGCAGCACGAGCAGCAGGGTGAAGGCTAGGTTCCCGGCCCGGCGATACAACCTCATGCCCCGCACCCCGCCCCGGAACCGGCTCCCGAGCACGTATCCAGCCCTGCCCGCAAGGACCGGCTCCACGAGTCGGGGGATGTCCTCCGGGTAGTACTCCAGGTCCGCGTCGAGGTAGGCGACGGCGTCCGCCCCGCCCTCCACGGCCGCCCTCAACCCCGTGCGCACCGCGGCGCCGAGCCCCCTGTTCTCCGGGTGCCGGACCACCCCAGCGTCCT
>JADDPM010000107.1:0-4515 GCA_016781885.1 Rubrobacter sp. | reverse complement strand
CGCGATGGCGGCGGTCCGGTCCGTCGAGCCGTCGTCCACCACGATCGCGTGCAGCTCATAGCCGGGGACCCGGACGCGGGCGATGCGGCCGAGTAGCACGCCGATGGTCGCCTCCTCGTCCTTCGCGGGGACTACGACGGCGAGGCGTCTCACCGGCGCTTCCCGTGATCGAGGGCTTCGGTGAGGACGTGGCCGGTGGAGCCTTTGGGCGGCTCAGTGCCGAGCAGGTAACTTATCGTTGGGGCGAGATCTAGGATGGAGTGGGGTTCGCTTATCGTGAGGCCCTCTGCGACGCCGCTGCCCCACATCGCAAACGGGACGAAGCGTTCGCCTTCGGAGAGATGACCGTGGGCGCCGATGCCGCGACCCTGGCCGTGGTCGGCCATGAGGATCACGGCGGTATCCTGGTCGAGGTAACCGCGCTCCTCGCACCAACGCATGAACTCCTCGATGAGGCCGTCGGTGATCTCGATTCGCTCCACGTACTCAGGGTAGTAGGTGCCCCGCGTGTGGCCGTTCTGGTCGACGGCGAGGAGTTGGAGAATCAGGAGTTCCGGATCGTGCTCCTCTAGCTCGCGCCTCGCGGCGGCGATGAGGTTCTGGTCGATCTTGTCGTTGTGCGCCACGCTCGTCACGCTCGCGACGTCGTCTCCGAAGGCGTCTATGAGGTGCGCTATCCCGACGAGGCGTCCTACTTTCTTGTGCCGCCGCAACACGTCGAAGATGCTCTCTACCTTCAGGCCCAGTTTCAGCACGAGGTTCGACCTTATACCGTGTGCATCCGGCGCCGCCCCGGTAAACATCGAGGAGAAACACACCACCGTGCGGGCCGGATAAGTCGTCTCGACGCTCTCGTAGACCGACCCCGAGGCCATCATCTCCTCCAAGTACGGCTTTCGAGCCTCGTGGAACCGGTCGAGCCGGCACCCGTCTATGACGACGACGATGACGCGCTTCGCCAGCGGCCCGTCCTCATTCACCTCCCGCGTCGGCTCCGAGGGGTAGACGGGCTTCCAGTTGAAGAACCTCTTGTGGACGAGGTAGCTCGCGACTCCGAGCACAGTTGAGAAGCCTAGTACGAGCGTGATGCTCCCGGTGCTCAAGGGCTCGGAGACCAGGTACTGGAGGGTGAGGAGTGCGATCAGGGCCTTCGGCACGTGCTCCTGGAAGTTGCCGCTGGTCGAGTCCGGGTTCTCCAGGACGAGTCTCCAGAACCGGACGAAGTTGGTCTTGGGCGCTCCGGTCCTCAGATGATAGTAGAACGTCCCCCAGAAAAAGACCGTGAAGAAGACGTAGAGCCCGAGGGCGAGCGCCAGGACCGGGAGGTCCATGAACCGGAAGACGAGCAGATGTACCGCGAGGAACCCCCAGAGCGCCCATCTGAGCTTCAGGGGAAAGTCGTAGTAGACGAAAACCAGGACTATCGGGGCGGTCAGTGCGAGCGCCGGCAGGGTACGTCCCCAGAACTCCGCGCTGCCGATCTCAACTATGTGCAGTAGAAAGAAGATCCCCAACACGAACACGGGATGGAAGGACTTCCCCTCGTTGAGGACGTTCCAGCAGCGGGCGGCTACTATCTCAAACTTCGATGCGGGCTTCATCTGACCTTGTCTCTCCTTTTCGGACGGCCGCGAGACCCTCTCTCAGGGCGAAGGGGGCGGCGGCGAGAGCGTACAGGAACTTTATGGCGTGGGTGCTGACGGCAGCGGCGAAGGCGAGCTCCGCCGGGACGCCGAAAACGACGAGGATGGCGACCATTCCGGCCTCGTAGGTCCCCAGGGCGCTAGGCGCGAGCGGGACGGCCGAGACGAGGATTGCGAAGCACGTAGCGGCCATGACCTGAGCGAGCGAGAGCTCCAGCCCGAGCCCCCGCCCCGCGTAGGAGAGGATACCGGCCTCGAGCACCCACGCCGGGGTCGCGAACGCGAGGGAGCGCAGTAGCGCAGATGGCGTGGTCTCTCGCAAAGCCCCCTGCAAGCGGTTCACGTGGCGCCCGATGGCGCCGAAACGGGTGGACAACTTCAGGCGGGACAGGATAAGGAGCGCGATCACCATCCCGAGCACGAGAAGCGCGGGGTACCCGACCCTTCCCCATCCCCCGGCGCCGCCAGCGAGCACCAGGCTCGCGGTCAGGACCGCGAGCAACCCCACGAGGTCGACCAGCCTACCGAGCACGACGCTCGCGACGGCCCTCTCGCCGGTGACCCCCCGCTTGGCGAGGGCGTACATGCGGGCGATGTCACCAGCCTTCGCCGGGGCGACGTGGTTCAGGAACAGCGCGCCCATGATGAGGGCGAAGAGAACTCTCACAGGAACTCTCTCCCGTAGGAGTTGACGCCAGGAAAAGGCCCGCAGGACGAAAGCCCCGGCGTAGGCCAGAAGGGCTAACACCATCCCGAAGGGGTTGCCAACCGCGTAGTCCAGCACCTGCCGAAGGTCCACCGGCGCAAGCACAAAGGCGAACATCAGGAGCAGGGCCAGCCCAACGAAGGCAAGCATTAGCCGTACTCTCAAGAGGTCTGCTCCATCTCGTATATGCGAAACCCCTGCCGCTCCTCGTAGGTATCATACGGAACGCTCTTGAATCCGTCTTCGAGACGCAGGAAGCTTACCTCTTCCCTGCCCACCTGTCGCAGCCGCAGGCCCGGGAAGTCAGGCTCGTCCGCCTCCGCGACCGTCACGTAGACGGCGCCATCCAGCAACCCGGCCTCCCGGAGGTCCGGCAACTCCTCGCGGAACTGCTCCCTGTCGTAAGCGAGCGCGGGACGACCGTAGAGGTAGTCTAGGGTGGCGGCGTAGTCGTCGCCGGGTAGCTCGAAGTAAGCCACCTCGGCTGTGGGGATCTCCGCCTCCAGCCTCTCCAGACCCTCCACCGCCCCCGCAAGCTCCCGCACCTCGTAGACCGGCCACGCCACCCAGACCGTCCAGGCGAGCGAGGAGAGGGCCAGAACAGCCGTGCATATGGCCCCCGCCCGCGCGCCCCAGAGCCTCCCGAGCGCTCGTCCCGCCTCCACGGCCGCGTACCCCGCAAGGAGGCAGAGGCCGGGGAACACTATGGGGACGAACCGCCGGGTGGCCCACGGCAGGTCCGGGGCAACGTTGGGCAGCGCGACGTACAGGCAAACGAACACCAGGACCGTCCCCAGGAACAGAACTCGCGCCCTATCGAGCCGATGCGCGGCGAGGACGAATCCCGCCATTCCGAGGACCGCTACGGCCGGGGTCAGGAACCAGACCATCCTCGCCGCGACCTGCCGGTCGTAGGCGTGGAACTCTGCCATGCGGCCCGCGGCTCCCCCCCAGTACTCCGGCAGGCCCTCCCAGGGCTCCGGCAGGACGAAGTAGGCCCAGAGCGCGGCCCCGAGGACCGCCAGGGCCGCCAAGAGCGCGGCGCCACGCCCGTGGACCTCCAGAACCAACCCCAGCCTCTCGCTCCACCAGCGGCGAACCGCCCACCCGGCGACCGCCGCGAGGAGCGAGATCCCTAAGAGCAGATACGGAGAGATGGGAACGCTATCCGGGACGTGCAGGTCCCGGATGAGGTCCAGGTAGCGCTCCCCCACGGTGACGGTATAGAGCATCGCCGCCCCTCCCAGGAGCAACAGCGGCGCGCCCACCGGGACCCACCGCCGCAGCGGACGCCCGAGCAGGAGGTCGTACCCGACGAGCGCCGGGAAGACGAATGCGGCCAGGGCGGCGTCTATCCTGACGAGCATGGCGCAGCCGAGCAGGGCGCCGGCCAGCATGCCCGCCCCCATTCCCCCGACCCGCGCGAAGCGGGCGGCGATCCACAGCCCGGCGAGGATAAAAAACTGGGCTATAACCTCGCTGGAGGGGTAGCGCGACCACCAGACCTGCGTGTAACCGACCGCCAGGAGCGCAGCCCCCAGGAGCCCGGCCCATCTTCCGAAGAGCTCCCAGCCGAGCACGAACGCCGCCCCAACAGAGAGGGCGCCGAACACGGGCACGACGTAGAGAATCCCCCACTCACCCCCCACGAGGTCCCCGATCCCCATCCAGAGAAAGGGACCGGGGAAGAACTGCGGTACTATCAGATCTTCGCCGAGTATGTAGAAACCGGGGTGTTTGGCCCCGTACTCAAACGAGTGAAAGGACGACACCGCCGCGACCAGAGGGTCGTGCGAGATGAGCTCCCCGGTGCGGGCCAGCTTCGCGGCGACCGTGGCATAGACGCCTGGGTCGCGGTCCTTGAGGACGTACTCCGCAGGGTGCGCGTAGAGCGCGAGGCCGCCGGCCACCGAGCCGAAGACCGCGAGGTCCCACCAACCGGCACGGGCCCGGCGCTCTCTCTTCGGGGAGATGAACCAGGCGAGCACGGTACACGCGCCGAAGAGAATCAGAATAAAAGGGACCTCGAACAAGCCGAGGAGGGCCAGGGCCAGCAGGATGGGAGTTGCGACGGCAGCGCTACAGGTGAGGCGCAGCAGCATCAACTCCGCCCATCCGTCTCCTTTGCGGGCGAGAACGGCGCCCAGGAAGTGTCCGGGGAGGTAT
>JADDPM010000244.1 GCA_016781885.1 Rubrobacter sp. | reverse complement strand
CGGTGATCGATGACGCTAACGGCTGTCCCGTCAGACACGCTGCGCGCCGGGGAGTTGGGTTCGGAGATGGAGTTCCGCGAGTTTCATCTCTGTGCGCCAGTGCTCGGGGGTGAGGTCGCAGCGCGCGTAGCCGCCGCGACGATCTCGAGTCCATTCCTATGGAAACGCATACCGTCGCTAAAGGGTTTCCATAGGCCCGCGGTGCAGACTCCCTGAGGAAAGCGGCGAGCAAGGACGTGAACCTTGGAAGAATCAAAACAGCAGAGCGAAAGTGCCGAGAAGGGCGGCTTCAAGACCAGAAAGCCCAATAAGAAGGTACTGTGGGTATCCCTAGGTTTGCTCATCTTCGTCCTCTTCAGTGTCGGGGGGTGGATGGCAAATATACCAATCCTCCCCAACGTTACCGGTCTCGGCGAGTCGCTCGAATCCGATCTCACCACCCGGGGCGACGCATACGTATCGCTTGATCAGGCCCCGCCGGATCTGGTCACCAGCTTGGTAGCTGTCGAGGACAAACGGTTCTACGAACACATCGGTACCGACTGGATCCGGGTCGCTGGTGCGCTTTGGGCTAATGTGAAGGCGCATCGGGTGGTGGAAGGCGGTAGCACCATAACCGAGCAACTGGTGGACAACACCATCCTTCGGGATGAAGAGAAGAGCCTAACAAGGAAGCTTCAGGCAATGCTACTCACGCAACTGGTGGAGCAAACATATACTAAAGACCAGATCCTAGAGTATTACCTGAACGCTGTCTACTACGGTCCGGGCTCCTACGGCATAGATGCAGCTTCTTACAACTATTTTGAGCAGCCCCCTTCGGAGCTAGATCCAATACAGCAACTCTTCTTGGCCGGTGTCGTCCAAGGCCCGGCTTTATACGATCCCTCCTCGCAGTGTTCTGCAGCCCGGACACGCCTCGACGCGGTGGTCGACGCACGGTTAGATACTCAGACCCTTTCGGCGGCCGAAGCCGAAGATCTTAGAGTAGCGCCTCTCGTCCACGCTAACGGCATCTGCCGAGCGTAGGGGTTCTGTTCGCGGGGCCCTTCGTATACTCGCCGGAGCCTGAAGCTGCTGTGAGGTCGAAGGTGCCTCGCTCATTCGACCACGCTCTCCGCGTCACGCCGCGCGGCCAGAGTTGAGCAGTTGCGAGGTTGTAGATGTTTTCATCGAGGGCCTATTCTGCTGAAAAGTCGTTGCCCACTAAACAGCACAAAGCTAGGAGCAATATAGAGAGCGAAGCTAGATTCAACTCTGCGAGAGCGCCAGTAGGAGAGCTGACGTAGGCTTGAGCAACATTTTTGGTCGGCCCGATTTCAACGCCACCCATTCGCGGTCGCGGGTCCTGACAACCGCTTCTGTGGTGGGTGTTCACAAGAATGTGGTGGCTGACAGACGAGCCTACTCGTTCGGGAGGTAGCAGTCTCGTGAAACGTGCCAAACCGCGGACCGAAACGTCGTGGCCTACTTGAGCGCCCCTCTGAGCTGTCGGGACTGGGTCTACTCGTTGAGCCTCCTGGTCTCTTTCGTCCTCTATAGTCTTACCCTGAAAGCCCTGGATATCGCTTCGTTGCCTGGCGACCTATAGAAAGTGTCATCCGACGGCTGGCAGCTCCCCAGGTAACCGAACCGCCTTCGTACCGCCTGTTGATACATACGCTACTCGCCTATTGGCGCAAGCTCTTACAGCAGCATGCACGAACGTTGATCGGCGTGAGAGGCTTTGGGCATGAGAGCCTACTCGATGGACCTGAAGGAGAGGGTGCTTGCCGCCGCTGACCGGGGCACGCTCAGGGAAGAGATCGTACGCGCGTTTGGAGTCTCCCACCCAACTATAAGCTGCTAGCTAAGGCTGCGCCGGCAGACGGGCTCGGCGGCGCCGAGGCCCTTGCCCGAGCGCACGCCGCGCGTCGGCGGCACCGCCGAGCAGCGTCGCGCCCTGTGGGAGCAGCTGGAAGCGAACCCGGAGGTGACTCTGGAGCACCACCGCCAGATGTGGGATGAGCAGCAGGGGGTGAGGGTCTCGATCGCCACGATGAACCGGGCGATCCGCAGGCTCGGCTGGACCTACAAAAAAGAGTGTTGGAGCCTCCGAGCGAGACGAGGAAGCGCGAAGTGCTTGGAAGGAGCAGGTAAGCGGACTCCTCGACTGGCGAAAGCTCGTCTTCGTGGACGAGTGCGGCACGAAC
>JADDPM010000243.1 GCA_016781885.1 Rubrobacter sp. | reverse complement strand
GCCTGCTCAAGGCGAAGGGGGCTCCTGACACATGCTATGTAATGGGAGGCGAAGACCTCGACGGGCGCACTCTGGGCCTCCGGGATGCCTTGCACGAAGTTGTGGGTAGAAACATCGGTACGTTTCTTTCTTGCATCCCCGGCAAGCTCGCCTACTATGAGGGAGAGAACGAAGGAGAGCGGTACATACTTAAACGGTAGGTTCCCTGTCTCCAAGTTGGGAGCGGTTGGGGAGACTTCACCGGGGACGGCTAAGGCGAGGGAGGAGATGGATCGTGGCGATGAATGGGGGCGGTGAACATTATGGCCATCCCTGACCATGAGGAGAGCCTCATTCGGGCGTTTGTTGCCCCGCACCGGAGGGAGCAGTTCCTCCGGCGCTTGGCGAACCCTAAGACCCGGGCGAAGATCCTCGACCAACTTGCCCACTTCCAGGATCTCGATCCGCGCTTCGCCCACCAGGTACCTCCCGACAAGCGGACGGCGGCGGCGATCTACCGGGTCCTGAAGGAGAAGGGTGCCCCCGATACTTGCTATGTCATGGGGAACAGCGATCTCGACGGGCGCGAGGTTGTGCTGCGGGGAGCCCTGGAGAGGATCGTCGATGCTTCCTTCGGGGACTTCATCTCCTGCATCCCCGGGAAGCTCGGGTTCTTCGCGGGGGAGTACCCGGACGAGCGGTATATCCTCGAGCGGTAGATGCCTTGTCCCTGGTGTCGGGTAGATAGACATAGCCCGGATTATTGGTCGTTTCATGCGCAGTGGTGTCTTGGTGTTATGCTGGGGTCCGTCGGTGCAGTGGGCGGATATGGGTGGGAGTGTACAGCTTTGAGACGTCCGGCAGTGGGTGTGTTAGTGTTGCTCCTCGTGCTCTTCGTAGCATTGCCCGCCGGGCTGCTCCTATACGCCGCTACGAGGCCCTGCCCGGAGACGTGGCTGCAGCTGGGTCCCGGACTCCGGGTTGTGTGTCCCTGGTGGGATATCACCTGTCATAGGTGCTACTAGGCGGTCCATAGCCCGGGACTATCGGCAGTTGAGTGGGTGAACACGCGGATGAGTGGCGAAGCGTCCATCGGTAGAGAGCACTGTTGCGAGATGATGACCCATCAGGTTGATCAACGCTGCCCCCAGCACCCCGACCCGCGGGAGTGCCCCGACAGCATCATCAGCTATGTCCTGGAGCTCGACGAGTACGGGATATACGTCCGCGATGGCGAGGGTTGTTCGGCTTCCTCGCACATCACCATCGGGCATTGCCCCTGGTGCGGCAGGGCTCTGGAATCGAAGAGGGATCTGTGGTTCGCCGAGCTCGAGGGGTTAGGGTTCGACTCGCCGTTCGAGCAGGACATACCGGAGAGGTACAGGTTGGATGAGTGGTACCGTGAGTAGACAGACGTAAGGTTCATTATCGGAAGTACAGCCCTAACCCTAGGCACTACGTAGGGTTTAGCACTGGACATACTCCGAACCCTTGCAACGGTGCGACAGCCGAGCGGCCCAACACAATATGTTGTGGGTGTCATGCCTTGCTTGGTGGCTTAGTACCGCCTAGAGAGGACATCAGGCGGGCGGCAATACGCCGTAGGTCTCGCCCCAAGTCGGTCCAGGTGTAGTCGAGACGGTAGCGGAAGTCCGTACCTCCAGATGGGTCGGGCTGAGTGATAACGCCGTCCTGCCGTTCCCACCATGCTTGCACAAACTTCCACAACTGATTGCCGAGCCAGGCTCCCCCGGCGAACCATGCTGCAGATCTAGCCCCTCTCAGCTTCTTTGTAGCAGGCATGTCACCCCAGCGACTGAAGAGCTTCTGGAATCGTTTCCCAAACAATGTCACCAACTGATACACAACAAAAAGGAGTAACTCCAGCATAATTACCTCCAGAAAAAGGTGTACTCGCTATACCCCTACCGCCCGCGCCATGCCCTGTAAAGCTCTCTGAGGCCACGCCGCCGCCGTGGCGGTATAGAGTCTGGGGGCGTCTCAGACATGTCTGAGGGCGTGTCAGGGGTGCTGTGATCGAGCATGCGCCCTTCCAGTTGCGCAAGCCGGATAGTCTGTGCCTGGATCGTGCGGTTCTGTTCACCCACGATGGTCAGCAGGTGGTCTATGCGCTGCTCGGCACGCTCCAGACGCATCTGCAGGTCAATGGCATCGTACGCCAGGTCCTGTG
>JADDPM010000026.1 GCA_016781885.1 Rubrobacter sp. | reverse complement strand
GAGGGCGGCGCGTTCGGTGTTGGAGTGGCGGACGTAGAGGTCGAGGATGTTGATGCTGTTCGAGCCCATTAGAGTAGTGACCTCGGCGAAGACGCCGGGGCGGTTCTCGACGGGGATGGCTATCTCCACGTTCTCGCCGCTCTTCTCAACGAGGATGCCGCCGAGGGCATCGTAGGCCGCGCGGGCGTCCCGGAAGCGCTCCTCAATGGCCTCGCGGTCCTTGATCTCGCTTCCGAGTTGCGCCATCGCCCCGGCGAACGCCCCTAACGCCTCGCCCAATGCCGGCGCGTTCTCGGCCAGTATGTCCGACCACAACCCCGGGTTCGACGCCCCGACCCTGGTTAGATCTCTGAAGGAGGGTCCGGCGAAGGAGAGGGCCTCGGGGGAGATGTCCGAGGCTACCTTTAGAAGGGCGGCGGCCATGAGGTGGGGCAGGTGGGAGAGGGCGGCCATCAGGAGGTCATGTTTCTCGGGGTCCACGGCTGTGGGGATCGCGCCCAGCTCCCGCACGAACTGCGCCACCTCGCGGTAGTCCCCGGGGTCCGTCTTCGCGGTCGGCGTGAGGAAGTAGCGGGCGCCCTTGAAGAGATCCGTCTTCGCGCTCGCCACGCCCGAGAGCTGGCTGCCGGCCATCGGGTGCCCGCCGACAAAGCGCAGGTTGCGCGATTCGGCCTCCTGCACCACCTTCATCTTCGTGCTGGCGACGTCGGTAACGAGGGCGTCTGTCGGAGCGAGCTCTCGGATCAGGGCCGTAACGCGGGAGATGGGTGCCGCTAACACCACGAGGTCCGCCCCGCGCATCTCCTTCATCGTCGAGGCCCGGTCTATCGCCCCGAGCCCGGCGGCCTTCTCCAGCACCGCCGGATCGTCTACGCCGACCACTTCCCAGCCCGCCGCCCTCGCCGCCAGCCCGACGGAGCCTCCGACGAGCCCGACCCCCACTATGCCGAGAGTACGGCTCACGCGCCTTTATCCATAGTCATGTTCGAGGACCTTACCGTCTGGATCACGCGGTCGTTCTCCCCGGAGTCGCCTATGGTCACGCGGCTCCAACCAGGGTACCCCAGGGCCTCGCCTTCCCTCACGAGGATGCCGTCTCTCTCGAAGGCGTCCGCCCCGAACCGGACCATCACGAAGTTGCCCTGCGACGGGATGAAGTCCAGGCTAGCGCTCCTGAACGCCTCCTGGAGGCGTCCGCGCTCCCGGATAACGAACTCCGCCCGCGCCCGGACCTTATCCCGCGCGAGCATCGAGGCCGTGGCCGCGACCTGGGCGGCCAGGTTTACGGAGACCGGGAACCGGACCCGTTCGGCGTAGTCGGCGATCCTCTCCGCCGCTATGCCGTAACCGGCCCTGAAGCCCGCCAGCCCATGCGCCTTCGAGAACGTGCGGGCCACGACGACGTTATCCCTTTCGAGGGCCAGGGTGTGGGAGTTCTCGTAGGACGGGTCCTCCACGAACTCCACGTAGGCCTCGTCCACGATCAGGAGAACGTCTTCGGGAAGCTCTGCGGCCAGCCCCCGCGTCTCGGAGAGCGGTAGGTAGGTCCCGCTGGGATTGTTGGGGTTGCACAGGATCACGGCCCGCGTCTCACTCGTGACGGCGGAGAGCAGCGCCCCGGATGGAGTCTCCTGCTGCTTCGTCAGGGGGACCGGACGGGCCGTCATGCCCAGGACGGCGCAGAGCATTGGGTAGAGGCTGAACGACGGCCAGGGGAAGACGATCTCGCCGCCTCCTGGGAGCAGCTGGAGCGCGTTCATCAAAACCTCGCTCGACCCGTTACCGACTAGGACGTTGCCGGGCTCCGTGCCAAGGTTCGCATCCGCTATGGCCCGCCGCAGCCGCGAGACGTGGCTGTCCGGGTACCGGTTGGCGCGGGGCATCACCTCGGAGAGGGCCGCCTCCGCCTCCGGGAGCGGGCCGAAGGCGAGCTCGTTCGAGGTCAGCTTCGCGTAACCTTTATCGTCCGTGCCCTCCGCCGCCATCCTCCAGGACTTCGGGGGGACGTACGGTCTCAGCGGGTCAAGCTCTTTTCGGAATTCCATGCACTCTTTCTACTATCTTGTATTTTTACAATCGCGGGCCTTGATCTAAGACTAGTCTTCTTTTCCGGGGCTTTCAACGTGGGGCGTGCCAATGTTCGGCTACGGTCCTCCAAGCTCCCTACCGACGACTGACGACTGAAGACTAACGACTACAACGTTTGCCTTATCTTCCGGGCGCATATAGAATCTCCCTTCTATGGAGAATACGGGTATGGATAGCAGGATTGAGGAGCTTCGGCGTCGGGTCGACGAGGTCGACCTGGAGCTCATACGCATCCTCAACGAGCGGGCGCGCATCGTTCAGGAGCTCGTGGCGATAAAGGGAGAGGCGGGGATGCCCCTCTTCGACCCGAGGCGCGAGGAGGAGATCCTGCGCCGGGTCGCCGAGCGGAACGAGGGGCCGATCTACGACACTTCGATGCGCGAGATCTTCGAGCTCATCCTGCACCGTATTCGGGATCTGGAAGTCCAACGCGAGGAGTTTAGGTAGCTGATTTTATGAGTATTTCTGAGAAGAGCGCCGCGGGCGTAAAGACGAACGTTTCGACCAAGAACGGTATGATACAGCCCGGCTCGTTCCGGGTTGTCGCCGGCCCCTGCACCGTCGAGAGCTACGACCAGTTCGTCGCCTCGGCCAAGGCCGTCAAACAGGCCGGCTACGAGTACGTCCGCGGCGGCGCCTTCAAGCCCCGCACCTCCCCGTACTCCTTCCAGGGCCTGGGCGAGGAGGGCCTGAAGATACTCTCCGAGGTCTCTAGCGAGCTCGGCCTCAAGGCCGTCACCGAGGTCATGGACGCCGAGGATATAGAGCTCGTCATGGAGCACGCGGAGATCATCCAGATAGGCGCGCGCAACATGGCGAACTTCTCGCTCTTGAAGCGCATCGGCGCGGCGATCGCCGGGACCGACCACGGCGTCGTCCTCAAGCGGGGCTTCGCGTCGACGGTCGAAGAGTGGCTGCTGGCGGCGGAGTACATAACCAAAGAGGGCGGGGAGAACGTGGTCCTGTGCGAGCGGGGGATAAGGACGTTCGAGACGTCTACGCGCTTCACGCTGGACCTCTCGGCGGTAATCGTGGCGAAGAGGCTCACGGACCTTCCGGTGATCGTCGACCCGTCTCACGCCGCCGGCAGGCGCGACCTGGTCATTCCTCTCAGCAAGGCGAGCGTGGCGGCGGAGGCTGATGGTCTGATCGTCGAGTCGCACCACGAGCCGCAGGAGGCGTTGTGTGACGCGGAGCAGGCCTTGCCGGTCGAAGGTCTGATGGGCCTGCGCGAGACGTTGCGACCGTTCGCGAGCGCCATGGGCCGGGAGGTCCTCTAGAGTCCCGCAGGGGGACCTGGGGGTAGAATCTTGAGCCGGCTCGGCGAGAGGTTCGTCCTTGAGCGCCAGATTGGTGTCGGAGGCATGGCCCGGGTCTACAAGGGCAAGGATGCGTCGCTCGACAGGCCGGTGGCCGTCAAGATCCTCAAACCAGGCTATGGGGAGACGGATATCGGCCTGCGCTTCGAGCGCGAGGGCCGCACGGCCGCCAAGCTCGCCCACCCGAACATCGTCCAGGTCTACGACGCGGGCCAGGCCGAGTTCGAGGGACGCGAGGTCTCCTACATAGTCATGGAATATGTCCCCGGTGGCGACGTGAAGGCCTTAATAGACGAGAAGGGCTCTCTCCCCAACGATGAACTTACGAGGCTCGGGGCCGACGTCGCGGCAGGGCTGGCGCACGCCCACGAGCGAGGTGTGATCCACCGCGACATAAAACCGCACAACATCCTCCTCGACGAGCGTGGCCAGCCTAAACTGACGGACTTCGGTATCGCCCGCGCCCTAGACGCCACCCAGGCTACCCAGACCGGCTCCTACCTCGGGACGGCCCTCTACTCCTCACCCGAGCAGCTCCGTGGGGAGAGGGTCACTCCCAAGAGCGACGTCTACTCCCTAGGGATAGCCCTCTATCAGGCCGCGACCGGCCGAGCGCCGTTCGCGGGTACTCCGATCGAGGTCGCAAGCCAGCACGTCTCCCGCCTGCCGACCACCCCGAGCGTCCTTGGCGCGAATCTCGACCGCGAGGTAGAGACCCTTATCGTCGAGTGCATCGAGAAGGACCCCGATCGCCGCCCGACCGCCCAAGAGGTCCACGAGCGGCTCCGCGAGGCAAGCGCTCCCGCTCCCGGCGGACGCTTCTACTCAGCACCCCCGGTGCCCGCATCCTCGCAAGCCGAGCGCACCAGTGCGCCGCCGCCGGAGGATCCTCCCGCCGGACCGCTGCCCGGTCCCGTGCGGCGCGAGGGAAACAGACGTCGTCCGGCCATCATCGCGGGTGCCGCGCTACTCCTCGTGTTGCTGGGTGTGGGCGTGGCGTTAGCCACGCTCAGAGACGACGGAGCGAAGCAGGTAGAAGCTCCACCGGAGGATGCTTCCTCACAACAGCAGGCGAATACTCCCGAGAACCCGGGAGGCGAGACTACACAACCCTCGGGAAATGGAGAGGTACAAGCCTCCGCCGGGAGCACACAGCCTACGCCAGCGCAAACCGTGCAAACGAACCCCGCCGGTAGCACTCAGGCGGCCGGCGGCGGTTTGTCAGCGGAAGCTGCAGAGCAGACAGTTCAGGAGGTTTACTCGTCTGCCGAACAGGAGAACTACGCAACATCTTATAGTCTGCTCTCACAGGGATTCAAGCAGACCTACGCGCCTTCGCAGGGAGAATGGAGCGGCCAATTTGAAACGCTGCAGAACATAACCTTCGAAGAAGGACCAACGGCGCAAGTGTCGGGCAACACCGCGACGGTCACCGGCGTGACCAGAGCGGAGCATACAAACCGGACCGAGCGCAATACCGTGACCTGGAGGCTCATCAATGAGGGCAGTGAATGGAAGTTAGATAACATTAGTATCCAGGATCAGCAGATACTATAAGAACGTTCCTCAAGAGCTAAGGAAGGAAAGAGACCTGAAGACTGTACTTACGGCGTTTGTTTCGGCGATCATAGGCGCTTTGATCGCCACGGTAGTGGTCTACCTGGGACTCTCGGGATTGGATGACAGGGACTCCAAGAACGTGTCGTTCGAGCAGGCGCAGCCCTCGGCCGCGCCGGAGGAGGGTGTGAACCCTGGTGGCGAGGAGGGGCCTTCGGTGCGCGAGGTCTATACGCGCGATGGGCCGGGGGTGGTAACCATCTACGTAAGTTCGCGGGAGGCCGGGCCCGGCGGAGGTTCGGGGTTCGTGATCGACGAGAACGGCTACGTCGTCACCAACCAGCACGTCGTAGAGGGGGCCGACAGCGTCTCGGTTAGCTTCGGCGGCGGCGCGAAGGAGAGGGCCGAGGTAGTGGGCGAGGACCCCTCCACCGACATCGCTCTGATAAAGGTAGACGATGTCGAGGAGTCTCTGACGCCGCTCACGCTTGGGGACTCGGACTCCGTGGGGGTGGGGGACCCGGTTATCGCCATCGGCAACCCGCTGGACGTCGGTATCAGCGTCACCACCGGCATCGTCAGCGGGCTCGGGCGTGGGATCAAGGCGCCCAACGGTTACACGATAAACGGGGCCGTCCAGACGGACGCGGCGCTTAGCTCCGGCAACTCCGGCGGTCCCCTGCTCGACGCGAGCGGGAACGTTATTGGGGTGAACTCCCAGGCGGCCTCCGGCGGGCTCGGGGGAGTGGCTCAGGGGGTGAACTTCGCGGTCCCGATCAATACGGTCAAGAGCGTGGTCGAGCAGCTCATCGAGACTGGTGAGGTCGAGCACGGCTACATAGGCGTGAGCATGTTTCCTCTGGGGGTCGAGGACCTCGCAGTCTACTCGGGCCAGTCGTCCGAGGACTTCTCCGAGCAGTACGGTCTGCCGGAGAACGGAGCCATCATCAGCAAGACCGTCGAGGGCGGACCGGCCGACGAGGCGGGCTTGAAGGGCGGCGATGACGAACAGGAGGAGATCGCGGGCGTAGAGGTGCCCCTTGGGGACGTGATCACGGAGGTCGAGGGCGAGAGCGTGGCGACTTCGGAGGACGTGATCGAGGTCGTCAACACCCTGAGACCTGACGACACCGTGACCCTCACCGTCGTTACCCCCGGCCAGGAGCCGCGCGAGGTCGAGGTGAAGCTCGGCGTCCAGCCTCCCGGTCAGCAGCAACAACCGCGGCAACAGCCGCAGCAGTAGGGGCGGGACGAGGGTCGGATCGGGGTGGAAGACCTAAAGCGCGCCGCCGCCGGGAGGGCGGTTGAGGAGTACGTCGAGAGCGGGATGGTCGTCGGGCTCGGTACGGGCTCTACAGCCTCGCACGCGGTCTGGAAGATTGGGGAGCTTATAGCGGCCGGAGAGCTGAGCGGCGTCCGGGGGGTGCCGACCTCGGCGCGGACCGCCGCGATGGCGCGTGAAGTGGGCATCCCGCTGGTCACGCTCTCCGAGGAGCAGCCTCGCTTTACCATTGACGGGGCCGATGAGATCGGACCTGAACTGAACCTCATAAAGGGTCGCGGCGGGGCGCTGCTTAGAGAGAAGATCGTGGCGGGCGCCGGAGAGTTCCTGGTGGTGGTGGCCGACGATACGAAGCTGGTCGACACGCTGGGGCTGGGGCCTCTACCCGTCGAGATCGAACCGTTCGGCTGGGAAGTTACCCTCGACGCCCTCGCGTCTTTGGGCTGCGAACCCAGCCTCAGATTGGAAGGTCCGGGCTCCCAGACCGGCGACCCGGAGCGCCCGTACGTCACCGACGGCGGGCACTACACGGCCGACTGCCTCTTCCCTTCGATCCCCGACCCCTTCGCCCTCGAAGAAGAGATAAAGCGCATCCCCGGAGCCCTAGAGACCGGCCTCTTCATCGGTTTCGCAAAGTCAGCCATAGTCGCCCGTCAGGACGGGACAGAGGTTATCGAAGCTTCACCTCATTGAAGCGGTTCAGTCGGTCAACTGGAGCGGTTTTCACAGCGAGTGTTGGGCAACGTCGTATCCGCAGTGCCCGAACCACCCCATCGCGCATCGTCGACTTACAGCATCGAGACGCCGAAGGTCCTCACCATCTCCTTACTGAGGGTGCCGCGGGCCTCGCACGGCCATCGCCCATAGCGAAAATCACTCTAGAGAGTTAGAAGCCGGCCCCGTCCTCTCGCGCGCCCGCTTCTACTCGGGCTAAGGCGGTAGGGGCCGATCGTCAGGGTGAGCAGCCAACAGCGGATCATTGACCAGCCGGAGTATCGACCAGCTACTTGATCGCGGAGCCGAAGCCGGCGCGGGTGCCGGAGCGGGCGGTGCGGTCCTTCTCGACTACTAGCTTGTAGATAGAGTCGTACTCTACGTAGACCGTCGCCTTGCCGTCCTCCATCGTTACCTTCAGGTAGTCGTCTTCGACGGAGATCTCGGCTTTCGGCTCCACGGTGAAGGTGTCCCTCTTATCCCAGATCACGAGGTTCGCCTCCTCGTTGTGGGCCTCGTCCACTATCCTCTTTATAGTCTCTCGATCCACGTTACCATGCTCCTTTTCTTTGAAACCTCGCTCGATCCCATTCTACACGGGGGAGCGTGGACGGTAGCGGACGGCTCTGTGGCATCTCTTTTGCGGGTGATGATTCGTCCTTGTTTGCTTCTGGGGTAGAATGCTGCTTCGTGGCTTCTACCAAATCAGCGGGCGAGATACTCGAGGCCATAGTCGAGGACGGGCGGGAGGAGCTCGGCCGGGTCAGCGCGGGGCTGGCGCTCAGCGGTCTCGCGGCCGGACTGAACATCTCTTTCTAGACGGTAGCCCTGGGCGCCGTCGGGGCGTTTACCGGCGGCATCGGGCTCGCGGCGGCGCTGCTCTACCTATAGGGTTCCTCCTCGTCGTCCTTGGCCGCTTCCAGCTCTTCACGGAGAACACCGTAACCCCGGTAGCCGTGGTGCTCACGAGCTTCGGCAGCCTGGGCAACCTGCTCCGGCTTTGGGCTGTGATCTTTATCTTCAACCTCATCGGCTCGGCGCTCTTCGCCGCGGCGGCGGTCTACGGGGAGGTGTTGCCGGCCTCCACCTTTACCGTGCTCTTCAATGAGGTGGCGCAGAAGCTGGACCACGGGTTCTGGAAGACGACCCTCAAGGCCGTCTTCGGGGGCTGGCTGGTAGCCCTCATGGTATGGATGGTGGCCGCCTCCAGGGACACCATCTCCCAGGCGTTCTTTATCTACGGACTGGCATTCCTCATCCCGGCCAGCGGCCTCATTCACTGTATACCCGGCTCCTCGGAAGTGCTGATGAGCGTCTTCGCGGGCGAGGTCTCCTTCACGGAGTACCTGGTAGGTTTTCTGCTTCCGGCTACGCTCGGGAACGCGGTCGGGGGAGTCTTCCTGGTCGCGTTGCTAAACTACGGCCAGGTCGCCGTGTCGGACAAGAAGACCGCTCTGTCCGGGTACGCCGAAGACCCGCAAGAAAGCGCCTGAGCCGCCGGACCTCCACCGTTTGTCGGCGGGAGCGTCCTGATCTAGAATAGCCCGGTTCTCGCAGCGTAGCGCCGGTTAGAGAGACGTTTTGAAGAAGTTCGCATCCAGACTGATAGAACTCGACCGGACGTTGTTCCGGACGATCTTCCGCGCCAAGTGGGAGCCGTTTACGCGCCTGATGCGCATATTTACTATAGCCGGGAAGATGGGGGCGTTGTGGGGCATGATCGCCGCCCTCGCCTTTCTCCTCACCGGCCTCGATCTCTATAACCTGCTCGTCCCCTGGTCTGCGGTCGCCGGCTCCTGGTTTATCGCCGAGGGTGCTAAGCACCTCTTCAACCGCGCTCGCCCCTTCATCTACGACACCGGTATAGCCCCGCTCACGAAGACGCCCTCCTCTAGCTCGTTCCCCTCCGGCCACTCGGCTACCGCCGCCGCCGGCGCGATCTCACTCTCTGTCGTCTACCCGGTCTTCGCGTCCGCGTTCCTGATCTCCGGCCTCCTCGTCGCCCTCTCGCGCGTCTATCTCGGCGTCCACTACCCCTTCGACGTGCTGGCCGGCATCCTGATCGGGACCGCCACCTCAGCCGCTATACTCGCCGTCGCGTGAAGCCCTTTACCGGCCCCCGCAACCGGCTGCTGTAAAACCCTTACATGGACATCCCACGTTACTACACGCTTGGTGCCATCGTCCCGGACGCCCGCTCTCTCAGGGACCTCGGCGACCGGCTCGGCGCTCTGGACCTCGCGCCGGACTCCATCATTGTTATGGCGCGACGGCGCGACGAGAGCCTCGCCCGGAACATCCTGCCCGAAACCCGCGTACGCAGGGTCGAGACGGGGCTCTCGCGCAGGCAATGGATCGAGTTCTCCAGCACCTTCTTCTCCGCCTCGACCGTGAGCTTCCTCATGGGCGTCGTCCACCTGTGGACCGGTCTGATCGTACAGGCGCTCCTGACCCTAGCCTCCTTCATCGGCCTCGCCGTCTACCACCGGCGGCCTCGCCTGAAGAAACAACTCCTCCGGCTCGGGCTCCCCGACAGGCTCGCCAATGAGTGGGCGGCCGTCTTCCCTTCGGGCTTCGCCCTGGTGCTCGCCACTGTCCCCGAGGAGCTCTCCGACGAGGCCCAAGAAGCCTTCCTCGAAGACCGGAAGCTCCAGGCCCTCCTCGCCACCGACCGCCGACCCGTGCTGTAGGGTATGCTGGAGTCCGTCGTGCGGCGGATACGGGTAGAATTGGGGCTATGATCGTAAGAGAAAAGTCTGGCTCCTTCGTGCTCGTAAAGCAGCACGACCATGCCCTGGTCTCCGGCGAGCTCGCCCGGCACTGGGCCGAGAGGCCGTGGCCGCCCGGTTCTACTCTGTATGCGATCTCGCACCACGACGTCGCCTGGAAGGAGTTGGACGATACCGTGCGATGGAACGAGGAGACCGGCCGTCCCTACTCCTTCATGGACTACCCGTCCGGGCCGAAGGTCAGGGCCTACGAGGCGGGGGTAAACTTCGTGGAGGCGCACGACCCATACGCGGGATGCCTGTGCAGCATGCATTACGAGACGATCACGCGCGGCTCGGAGGATGAGACCGAGACGCGCTTCGCGGGGATTGAAACCCGCCGGCAGGAGAGGCTGCGGGAGGGGATGTCCGGCGAAGAGCTACGGAGCCTCGACCGCAACCTCGGTCTGCTAAAGCTCTGCGACGGCCTCTCACTGTTCTTGTGCCTCAACGAGCCGGGCCGCGAGGCCTCCTACCCCTGGCCCTACGAGCAGGGGTTGGCGTACGCCGAAGAGGACTACACGCCCGAATGGGTAAACGAGAACGTTCTGCGTGTGCGTCCCAACCCATTCTCCGGGCCGTTCGGCATCTCCCTGCCGTATCAGGTGATCGGAGGAGACGGGCGGCTCGAAGAGAGCGGGAGCCTGGAGTTTCGAGTGGTCCCGTGAGCGGGCACGTTGTTAGAGTAGCCTCGTCGTTCGGATTCAACACAAGACAAGAAAGGCACAGAATGAGAGACGCGTCATACGAGTTCTTGAAGAGGCTGCTCCAGACCCCGGGGCCGAGCGGCAACGAGGGGGTCGCGGCCTCGCTCTGGCGCGAGCAGGCTCAGGGATTTGCCGAGGTTCGGGGGGACAGGATGGGCAACTCATTCGCCACCCTGAACGGGGGCGGCTCCCCCAGGGTGATGCTCGCCGGTCACATAGACGAGATCGGCCTGATGGTTACCCACGTCGAAGAGAGCGGTCTACTGCGCTTCTCCGGCGTCGGCGGCTGGGACCCGCAAGTCCTCGTGGGACAACGTGTGCTTCTACAGACGAAGAATGGTGAGGTCCCCGGCGTCATCGGTAAGAAGGCCATCCACGTCATGGAGGCCAACGAGCGCAAAAAGGTGTCTCAAATAAAGAGTCTCTGGATCGACATAGGCGCCAAGGACCGCGACGAAGCGAAAGAGAGGGTCCGGATCGGCGACGTGGCGGTAGTGGACCAGGACGTCGTCGAGCTCCCGAACGGCCGCATCGCTTCCCGTTCTCTAGACAATCGCATGGGCGCCTTCGTCGTGCTGGAGGCCCTGAGGCTCCTCTCGGAGAAGAAAGGGCTCGCGGCGGAGGTAGTCGCCGTGGCGAGCGTGCAGGAAGAGATCGGGCTGTACGGCGCGCGCGGCGCCGCCTTCGACATCGACCCCGACGCGGCGATAGCAGTCGACGTCACCCACGCCACCGACACACCCGGCATCCCCAAGAACGAGCACGGCGACCACTCTTTAGGTTCCGGCCCCGTCATAAAGCGGGCCACCAACCTGAGTCCCGTCGTCTCCGAGGGCCTGATCTCGGCCGCCGAGAGCGAGGGCATCTCCTACACCCTGGAGGCCGACTCGCGCTCGACGAGCACGGACGCGGACGCCATACAGTTCACCCGCGCCGGGATAGCGACGGGTCTCGTCTCGGTCCCCAACCGCTACATGCACTCTCCAAACGAGATGGTGGACCTCGAAGATATCGAGGCCTGCGCCCGGCTGATCGCCGCCTACGTAAAGGGTCTTGGCGAAGACACGGACTTTGTCCGCTAGAGAGACACTTCCCGAACCGCGCCTTGAACATACGCCTCGCCCTCGTCTGCGCCGTCCCGGCGTTCTAAAATCACCGAGTGTTTATCTTCTATCGCGAGCAGGTCGCCGGCATGGGCCTGACCTCCTCGGCGTGTACCAGATGGGGGAGTGGTGTATAGGACACTACTGAGGGGCGTGCTGTACCTCGCCTCCATCGGACTGGCGCTGCATCTCATACTGCCGCAGATACCGGGGATAGAGTACTCACTGGTCCTGGTGACGAACTCCTCGCGTTCCCTGCTCCTAGTGGCCCTCCTCGCCATCTTCGCGAGCCAGATGTGTTACGCCGAGCTGCTGGGGCGCTCGGCGGGAGCGGCGGTGGGGACCGTCCGCTACAGAAAGAGACGGCGCGTGGGCCTCGGGAGGTGGTTCATGCTCCGGCTGACCCTCGCCGAGCATGGGGCCGCTCGCGTACTGCCGGGCGGTGGGAGCTCGGCGGCAGCCGTCACCTATACCGGGTTGCGGTCCCGAGGCTTGAGGCCGACGCGAGTAGGGCTCGCCGTGGCGACCATCTCCATCCTCGTCTACGGGACCCTGGCGGCCATCTTCCTCGCGAGCCTGCTCTACCTTACTTTAGATCACAGTCTCGGCCGGACGGCGACGACGGCTTCGCTCCTCGCCTTCGTCCTCACGCTCTGCCTACTGCTACTAGGCTACCTGGCCTATTTGCGACCAAACCCCGCCCGTCGATTCCTCACCGGCTTCTTCTACACTCTAGGCCGGCTCTTCTTGAGGAGGTGGTCCCGCAGGAGGACCGAGCTGCGGGCCGCCAGGATCGTCATAGGTATTCAGAACGAAGTGCGTGCCCTGCGCGAGCAGCTCATATACCATCCATTGGCCGCGCTAAAGCTCGGCGCGCTCGCCATAGGATACTGGGGTTTCGACGCCCTGTGCCTCATCATCATCTTCGTGGCCTTCGGAGTAGACGTAAACCTCGTGCATCTGCTCGTGGCCTTCGGCGTTGCGGCCACCTTCGGGTCGCTGCCGCTGACACCGGGGGGCATCGGGGTCTTCGAGGCTACCATGATCGGCACCCTGACCCTGCTCGGCGCGGGCTACGAGGCGGCCATCCCCGTCCTCGGCTACCGCCTCTTCAACTTCTGGCTCCCGATACCCTTAGCCCTGATCCTCTACCCGACCCTCCACCTCGGCGCCGCGAAGTATGCCCGCGAAGAAGAGAAGACGATTCCACTTGAGAAGAAGCGATCCTAGCTCTCGCCGGAGGACTCCCCGAAGGCGCGTCCCTACCGTCGGCCTTGCTCTCGGGATGCCAGCTGTCGCCCGATTCCTGCAGTACAAAGAGCAGGGCGAGCGCCAGGATCAGGGCGAGGCTCGCTACCACGCTGACGAACGCGAGCGCGAAGGCGACTTCGTTAAGGATGGACGCGACGAGAAGAACGCTTGGAAGCTGGAGGGGCGCAACGCTCATGGCGCACCGACAACCGCTAAAGTCCCCGAGCCAAGGGAAGGTTCACTTCACCTTCCGACGCTCCGCAGGTCCAAGACCTCGCTTCCCGAGCTACCGACGGGAAGCTTCGTAGAACAACGTGCTCGCCGCGTCGCTCGGGAGCGGCTTGGCGAAGTAATAGCCTTGCCCCGAGTCGCATCCCAGCGCTCGCAGCTGGGCCAGCTGTTCGGCCGTTTCGATCCCCTCTCCGGTGACGTGCAGGTTGAAGGCCTTGGCGAAGGCGACGGTGGCGCGAACGACCGCCGTGTCCTCGGGGTCGTGCCCGAGCCCATCGACGAACGGGCGGGCTACCTTCAGGACGTCTATAGGGAACCGCTTTAGGTAAGAGAGCGAGGAGTAACCCGTCCCGAAGTCGTCGATGGCCAGCTTGATGCCCATCCCTTTCAGTTCCCGAAGGGTGTCGATGGTCGACTCCAGGTCGTCTACCGCGATGCTCTCCGTAATCTCCAGCTTCAGGGTGCGCGGGTCCAACCCGGTTTCTTCCAGGGTTCGGGAGATGTCCCCGACTAGGTCGGGGTGCCGGAACTGCCTCGCCGAGAGGTTCACGCTGACCATCAAGAGCGGTTCCGAAGGGTGCAGTCCTTGCCACTCGCACACCTGTCGGGCGGCTTCCTTCAGGACGAACCGGCCGATCGGCAGGATTAGGCCGGTCTCCTCCGCCAACGGGAGGAACTCTCCCGGGGCGAGCAGCCCGCGTTCGGGGTGTTCCCAGCGCACCAATGCCTCGACCTCGCTGATCCTGTTCGTCGCTAGATCGACCAGCGGTTGGTAGTAGACTCGAAACTCCCCTTGTTTGACGGCCCGGTGCATGTCGCCCTCAAGTTTTAGGCGCCACATGGCGCGGGAGCCCAAGTCCGGGTGGAATACCTCGTAGCCTGCCGTCCCTTTCTTCTTCGCCTCGTACATGGCGGTGTCCGCATCGCGCAGGAGGTCATCAGGGTTACCGTCGCCGTCAAGAGCGCTACTCGAAACGATGCCGATGCTGGCCTTGATGAACACCTCTCGGCCTTCGAGCTCAAAAGGGGCCTCCAGTCGCTCGGCGATGTGCTCGGCTAATTTGGTTGCCTCACCCGCGTCGGCAACGTCTTCTAGCAGGATAGTGAACTCGTCCCCGCCAAGACGAGCGAGCGTGTCCTCCGACCTGAGGCACTCTCGCAGACGTTTGCCCACCGAGAGGAGCAGTTGATCCCCCGCTTTGTGTCCGAGGCCGTCGTTGACGACCTTGAAGCTGTCCAGGTCTAGGAAGAGCACCGCGATCTTTTCCGTTCTTCGACGGGTGCGATCCAGGGCATGCCTCAGGCGGTCCATGAACAAGAGCCGGTTCGGCAGGTTGGTCAGGGGATCGTGAAGCGCCTGGTAGCGGAAGAGCTCTTCGCTCTTTCGCAGGGCCTTTTGCTCGGCTGCTATGAGCGTGGCCGCCCGTCGTGCTCGCTCGTACTGCCAGAACATCACGCCTATAAGGCCGCCAGCCACGCCCAACGCGAAAACGGAGCCCGCGTTGGCGATTCGGTCTGTTCGCTCGGCGTCGGTACTATAGACGGAGTCGGCTGTCACCAGCGCTTCGGTTAGCTCGTCGAAGCTCGGGTCCACCCGCTCTTCGTCGACGGCCTCGGCTTCCTCTAGGCTTCCAGCCGCGAGCAGCCGGAACTCTTCGTCGAGGGCTTCGTCATAGGCGCGAAAGGCTTCATCGACCTGTTGCAGGACCCCTGCTTCCTCGTCAAGTGCGTCCGTCTGCGCCATCCCCTCCAGCGACCTCGCCATCCGGCCACGAGCGTCTTGCGCTTCCTCGTAGAGTCCGGAATCGAGCCGCTCCTCGGCGATGGCCTGCCACTCCAAGGAGCTCAGCCGGTACGCTTGCGTTTCAAGATCCTTGAAAAGGAGCAAGGCCTGGCGATCATTATCGGCACGCTCGCGCAGTTCGGCGATGATGAGGGCGGCCCCCAGCGCAACGAGGAGCGCTGCCGCGAGGACGGCCCAAGCCGAGATACGGCGCTTGCTCTGCGCCCGCTGTCCTTCTTCCGGGCCGAACCGGCCATCGGCCTTCACCATCTGCTCGCTCCCTGCGTCGAGTCGCTAGCTCAACGTCTCTTGGTTATCCTGCCTAGTTATCGGCGCGAGGAGAGAGAAACCTTAGCGCAGGCCCATGCACGGTATTCTCCGAACAGAACCCAAAGGTTCGGACGGAATAAAGCGCCTCTCGGCAGAACTCGAAGTCGCCGTTGGTGTGGATTCGGTGTATTAAGGAAGAGGATTTGGTGCATCAAAGGAAACCAGACTTACAAGCCATCTAAGAAATGCCTCAGCAAGACAGAAGCGAACGCGACAAGGAAGAATGCCCGGAAGGTCGAGAGGTAGAGCTCGTGGCGCACCAACAATCTGCGAAAGTTATCTAGCAGGTGAAGGTACGCTCCACCTTCCAGCACTCCGCGTAGCCCGCTCCGGCCTTCACGGGACGTCCCCGTTTGAGGCGCTTTCTCACCCGCCGCTCGTAGGGCAGGATCGTCGGTCTTATCCTCTGTACGCGCAGCGATCGCCTGAAATGTTTGCTGTCGTAGGCCTTGTCTGCCACCAACTCCTCGGGGCGCTGCTTGGGTCTGCCCCGTCCTTGGCGAGGGACGCATACGGTCTCCAGCGTAGGAGCGGCCAGCACTAGCTCGTGGGGTTGGCGATCGCCAGTTGAAAGCCGTTAGCAGCCCCTCCCCATCCGCGACCAGCATCACCCTGATCCCTCTACCGCGCTTGATCTGCCGACTGCGGCTCCCCTTTTTAGCCGCACGAAGCTTCCGTCGAGGTACGCTTCGCTCCACTCCAGTTTGTCCTGTACGTCCAATAGAGCCAGCAGCCTGCGCCAGACGCGCTCCCAGTGGCCGTCCTCCTCCCAATCCCTTAGCCTCCGCCAGCAGGCTGCAGGAGAGCCGTACTCGCGGGTCACGTCCTCCTCCCAGCGACACCCGGCGCGCAGCACATAGAGGATGCCGTTCAGGGTCCTACGGTCATTGGCCCTCGGACGCCCCGTCCCTTGCGCGGTTCGTCGTTCTCATGGATGCCAGGATAGGAGGTCCACGCGGCTTTTTGAAATAACTTCTAGTTTGAGGTGTCGTGGACGGAGGCGTGCAAGAAAGAGACGGACCGAGGGCTAGAAACCAGGCAAGAGAAAAGCGGGGCCGTCAAAAGACGACCCCGCCGGTGTTTCGAGAAGGCTTTCTCTAGTATTTCGGAACGCTCGGGTCGATCTCCTCGCTCCAGGCGGTAATGCCGCCCTTGACGTTGTAGACGTTCTCAAAGCCCGCGTCCTGGAGGAGGCGGATCGCCTTCGCGCTCCGTGCCCCGGACTTGCAGTGGACGGCTAGAGTGTCTTCCTGGTTCAGCTCGTGCAACCTGCTCGGAAGCTCGCCCAGCGGGATGAGCTTAGCGCCCTGCGGGGCGAGGTTCGCCACGTCGTACTCGTGCGTCTCGCGCACGTCGACGATGGAGATCTCCTCACCGGTGTCGAGTTTCTTCTTGAGGTCCCCAACCGAGATCTCCGGCACCGCATTCTCCTGTTCGGCTGCCTGGGCCTGCGGGATGCCGCAGAACTCCTGGTAGTCGATGAGTTCCGTGACGGTCGGGTTCTCGCCGCACACCGGGCAGTTCGGGTCCTTGCGGAGCTTCATCTCGCGGAAGCTCATGCCCAACGCGTCGTAGAGCAACAGGCGCCCGATCAGGGGCTCGCCGATGCCGAGGATGAGCTTGGCGGTCTCGGTGGCCTGGATGGTCCCGATAGCGCCTGGGAGGATGCCGAGAACCCCGCCCTCGGCGCAGCTCGGGACGAGTCCCGGAGGTGGAGGCTCGGGGTAGAGGCAGCGGTAGCACGGACCTTCCTCGGCCCAAAACACGCTCGCCTGGCCCTCGAAGCGAAAGATCGAACCATACACGTTGGGCTTGCCCAAGAGGACGCATGCATCGTTGACCAGATAGCGGGTCGGGAAGTTATCCGTCCCGTCGACGATGATGTCGAAGTCCTTGAAGATGTCGAGGGCATTCTCGCTGGTGAGAGCCTCTTCATACGCTATGACGTTAACGTTCGGGTTTATATCCTTTATGCGGTCGCGGGCGCTCTCCATCTTCGGACGCCCGACGTCGGAGGTGCCGTGAATGATCTGGCGCTGCAGGTTCGACTCGTCCACGACGTCGAAGTCCACGATCCCGATAGTCCCGACCCCCGCCGCCGCGAGGTACATGGCGAGCGGGGCGCCCAATCCTCCGGCCCCTATGGTGAGTACCTTGGCCTGCTTTAGCTTCTTCTGACCTTCGAGGGCAACCTCGGGCATGATGAGGTGGCGGCTGTAGCGCGCGATCTCCTCGTTGGATAACTCGACCGCCCCGTTGGGCGACTGTACTAATGGCTGGCGTGTCTCCACTGTCTGAAACTCCTCTTGTCGAAAGGTGACGGTTCTTTGCCGTCTGGGTAGATGCGGTTCCGGGGCTACCTACAGGTGCCGCCCGCGATGGAGGGGATTATGGAGAGCTCGTCGCCCTGCCCGACCTCGGTGTCCTGCCCGTCGAGGTAGCGGATGTCCTCGTCGCCCTTGTAGACGTTGACGAACGAGCGGAGCTTGCCGTCGCCGGTGTAGAGGTGCTGCTTGAGGTCCGGGTGCTCCTCGACGAGGTTCCCCAGAGCCTCGCCAGCGGTCCCGCCGCCGACCTCGACCTCCGAGGTACCGGCCGTGTACTGCCTCAAGGGGGTGGGGATTCTGACCTTCGGCATATTAGTCTCCTTCTCTCTGTTATTGCCCTACGATTTGCTCTTCGTCGTAGCCCGAGCGGTCGTCCTTCAGGACCCACGAGCGCATGGCCTTGACCTCGTCCGAGCCTACCGAGGCTATGATATACGAGTAGTAGGGCCAGGCGTGATCCCGGTCGTACTCCGAGGGCTCGGCAGGATGGTCCGGGTGCGAGTGATAGAACCCCAGGACGTCCAGGTCTCTCTCCTGCGCCTGCTCCTCGAACTTCTTTATCTGCAAGGGCTCGATCAGGAATCGGCGACTACGCTCCTCCTCGTGGACATTCTCCGCCCGCCAGACGTCCACTACGACCTTCATCTCACCCGTGTCCATCCCGACGATGACCCCGGCGCACTCCTCGGGGTAGGTCTCCTTCGCGTGGTTGTGAATGTGGCTTACGTCACCCGCGCTTATCTTGAGCGCCAAGCCTACTCCTCCCAGAAGCTCTCGGAGAGGTACTTGTCCGCCCCGTCGCAGAGGACCGTGACGATCACGCCGGACTCTAACTCCCGTGCTACGCGCAACGACGTCGCCACGGCCGCCCCGGCGGAGATACCGACCATGATACCCTCCTCGCGGGCGAGCCTCTTGACCATCTCGTAGGCGTCCTCGGTGGGGGTGCCGAGGTTCCTGTCGGCGATGGTGGGGTCGTAGATCTCCGGCACGATGGCGCTCGCCATGTGCTTCATACCCTCTAGCCCGTGAAACGGCGAGTCGGGCTCGAAGGAGACGACCTGTATCTCCGGGTTGTACTCCTTCAGGCGTGTGGAGGTGCCCACGAAGGTGCCGCTCGTCCCGAGGCCCGCGACGAAGTGTGTGATCTCCCCTTCGGTCTGCTCCCAGATCTCCGGCGCCGTCGACTCATAATGCGCCCTCGGGTTGGCCGGGTTCTGGTACTGGTCGGGGTAGAAGTACCGTTCCGGGTCCTCGGCGTACAGTCGCCGCGCCTCCCGTATGGCCCCGTCGGAGCCCTCGCCCGGGTCGGTGAGCACGACCTCCACGCCGTAGGAGCGAAGTATCTTCTTGCGCTCCTCGCTGGCGTTCTTTGGCATGCACAGCTTCACCTTGTAGCCCAAAGACGTCCCGATCCAGGCGTAGGCGATCCCGGTGTTGCCGCTGGTGGCGTCCAGGATGGTCTTCTCGGGCGTCAAAGCGCCGCTCTTCTCACCGCCCCGGATCATCCAAAGCGCCGGACGGTCCTTGACCGACCCGCCGGGGTTGTACCACTCGGCCTTGCCCAAAATAGTTATACCGGGAACCTCGCGCGAGATGCTTGCTAACTCCAACAGCGGCGTGTTTCCCACAAGGTCCGTGGGCTGTGTCCCCAACCTGTTGTTAATCCTAGTAATCATGTCGGGATTATTATACAGCGTCGAGGCCCTTCGTCCAGAAGGGTGGCGGCAAAGGAAGAACACCCTGTGAATGCATTAGCCGGAAGGCTGAGAAAGAGCCCTCCGGCTATGGTTGGTGCGAGATTCGAATTATACCCTTGTCCGTAACCCCCGCGCTACACAATTTGCCGTATTCATCCCATAAACTCTAAAACTTTTTCGAGGGGGCGGCGGCGGCAGGTGAAGAT
>JADDPM010000242.1 GCA_016781885.1 Rubrobacter sp. | reverse complement strand
CACCTGTACCCCAACAGCATCGAGTGCGAGCAGCACAGCTCCCACAGCAGGCTCGAACCGACTGTTCACCGGGGTGGCGGCGGGCGACACCGCCCTGACACGCTCCACTAGCCTCTCCGTCAATTGGAGAGATGGATGACGCAACACCCCTCCAGCGAGTACCAGAGGGAAGGCATCTCGCTCAATAGCAACACGTCGTGCCGTAGCGAGGGCATAATCGCCGACCATCGCTACATACTCTCGAACTAGCCCTACTGCCACCAGGTCGCCACCCGAGGCCTCGTCAAGCAGCGCGCGCGTCACATCACCGAGCATCGCTGCAGATGCTTCCATACGCCCCTCGCGACGCGTGAGCCGGTGCAGCAATTCCTCCACAGACGACTGCCCAAACACCTGTAGAACACGGCTCGTAAGTCCCGTTGGTGGATCGATACCCAACTCCGCTCGGTATACCGCCCGTAGCGCCTTCTGCCCCAGGTACAGGCTCCCCCCGCTCTCCTGCCAGAAGCTGTGATGCCACACTCGGTTGTCCGCTGCCCTCGCACCGCTAGCTAGTTTCTGGTGCGAAATGAGAGAGCGACCGGCCGACGCTGGTTGCTCCTACGTTTGTGATACTTCGGTTACTGTTGCTGGGCGGCGGAACTCTACCGGGTAGCGAGAGAGCAGGCAATCGTCTCTAGATTAGCCGTCAAGACGCCCCATCCCATCCGTCTGCCGAACCCTGCCTCCCCTTTGTCCCGGCATCTACCCAGATACCCGCGCCTCTTCATCACGCTGATACTGCCCTCCACTCCCGCTCGATACCGCATATCACGTCGGAACCACTGCTGCGTCTCGTGAGACTCCCGCTCAACACTCTTTCTTCCCGGCTTCGGCAGACACACCTGATTGACTCCCGCCCTCTGGCCAGCACTCTCGGGAAAGGTTTGTATTAGGCACACAAATCCTATCCCATGGAGGCTATTCCGCACCAGAATCTACCTACGTCCTGGATCGTGTACGAGGTGGGCAGCCTCTGCCTCAACCTCTTCCTCGAACGTCGGCGGCGAGAAGGTGCTTTCGATAGGCAGTGCTTGGCCGGTACGCCCGGATTCCATGGTCTTCAACATGATCTCCAGAACGTGATAGGCATGTTCGGGGGTATTGATTGGCCGGACCCCCTGCTGAATGCACTCTAGCAGATGTCGCACACCATCGGTCCACGGCCACCTACCCTTGTCCTCGAACACCTTCCAGCAGCCCTCGGAGTTCTGCCACAACTCATAGCCGCCTGGATCCCAGTCCTCATGCAGCATCTGAATCGTGCCCTGGCTTCCGTAGATCTCAATGCTAGGACATCGGTACTGTTGTATCGTGAATCCCGTGGTGACTACGGCATGCACTGAGTCACCGAAGTCGAGCAACAGGTGCGCATTGTCGTCCGATTGCACCTGGACGCGCTGCCCGTCCACTTCTCTCTCCGGGATGGCGATTCCGCTCATAGCCATGACACGTTTCGCCGGACCAATGAGGCCAGTGAGCGTGGTTACGTTGTAAACGCCCAGGTCGAACATAGAGCCGCCACCCGGCTGATAGTACCATGGGCCCCAAAAAGGGCCGGACCAGCCGTACATGCCCCGGGCCGTCAGCACCTTGCCAATGTCGCCACGGTTGATGTGACGCCACATGGCCTGATACGTCGGACTGAGGGTCACGTGCGGCGCGCAGAGCAGCTAGCCAGGGCTGCTGCGCGCAAGTTCCACGATCTCCGCCGCCTCCTCCAAGGTCATGGCCATCGGCTTCTCGACCAGGACGTGCTTTCCTGCCTCCAATGCAGCGCGGGTAATTATGCCGTGCTGCTGCATGGACGTTAGGACAAGCACGAGATCCACGTCCGGAGCATCGACAACCTCACGAAAGTCGGTTGTGAATCTTTCGATTCCGAACCTGTCGCCGACTACCTGTCGACGAGACTCATCTACGTCACATGCCATTACAAGCTCGGTGCGAACTCCCTGTAGATTCAGGCGCTGCAGGAAGGGCATGTACTGACCAGTCCCTACGCTCCCACAGCCGACCACGCCAACTCGGACAGGTTGAGTCATCCAGTTGCCTCCATCATCCTTCTACTCCGACACATCTCCGGCATTTTGTCGTGATAGGACCGTCACGTGAGCACGACGCTCATACGTGGAGCGG
>JADDPM010000241.1 GCA_016781885.1 Rubrobacter sp. | reverse complement strand
CTCTCCGGGGCGCCTGCCTTCGCCATCGCCCGCCCCCCGGGCCACCACGCCGGACGTGCCTACGGGATGGGCTTCTGCCTGCTGAATAATGCCGCGATAGCCGCCGAGCACGCCCTCGCGCGAGGCGCCGGGAGGGTAGCCATTCTCGACTGGGACGTCCACCACGGCAACGGTACGCAAGACGTCTTCTATTCCAGCAGCGAGGTGCTCTACCTCTCGGTTCACCAGAACCCCTTCTACCCCGGAACCGGAGACGCCCGGGAGGTCGGTGAGGGCCGAGGCGAGGGCTTCACGGTAAACGTCCCGCTGCCCGCCCGCTCCGGCGAAAATCTCTATGCCGAAGCCTTCGCGGGCCTCTTCATCCCCATCCTGCGCGAGTTCCGTCCCGACCTGCTCGTAGTCTCCGCCGGCTACGACGCCCACGCCGCGGACGTTCTAGGAGGGATGCGGCTCGAGTCCGCCTCCTTCGGACGCTTCGCGGCGGGCCTGGCGTCTCTAGCCCGCGAGGTCAGGGCGGCTCCCCTCGTGCTCGTATTAGAAGGCGGCTACAATCTCGACGCGCTCACCAGGAGCGTCGCCGCCACGATAAAGGGGGGCGAGGAGCCATCCCAGGCCTGGCGATACTCTGGAAACGTAAGACCCGTCGAGGCGTCCCGGAAGGCACTAGCTCCCTTCTGGGAGAGCCTCCGGTAGAATAAAGTCGTGGGAACGTTCGGAGACCAGGATCGTCAGGAGCTGTTGGAACGGCTGCGCGACCCCCATCCCGAGGATGTCACCCTGCCCGCCGACGCGGACAGATACCTGCGCCAGAACCCGGACGACGCGGAGGTAAGAGAGGCCCGCGAGAGGCTCCCCGAGCTCGACCAGAGCGAGTAACAGGCGAGCCCCGGCGCGGACGGGGCGCGTTCCGGTGGTGTGTAGAGACCGCTGGCGGCGGATGAGGAGGTCGAGACGATGGAGAGAGCGCACCGGGATTACCTCTTCAAGCAGTTCCGGGTGCCGCGGGGGTGCCTGGGCTACGTCGTCGCCGAGCCAGAGACCAGGCTCGCGGCCCTGGTGGACCCCGAGTTGGAGATGGTCGAGCCCATGATCGACTATGTATTCGAGCACGGCCTGCGTCCGGCCTACGTTATCGACACCCACACCGACCACGTATCCGGGGCGCGCCTCCTGAAGTCCAGGACCGTCGCGAAGCTCGTCATGCACAGAGAGGCACCTGGTGGAGCCGTGGACATCCGGGTCGAGGACGGCGATAGGCTGCACCTCGGCGGCCGACCCGTAAAGCTGCTCCACACCCCGGGGCACGCCAAGGATCTCGTCAGCGTCGTGCTCCCGGGCAGGATACTCACCGCCGACGCCCTCCTTATCGGCTCCTGCGGCCGCACCGACCTGCTCAACGGCAACGCGACCCGGCAATATCACACGCTCTACCACACCTACAAGAGCCTCCCCGAGGACCTCGAAGTCTATCCCGGCCACGACTACAAGGGGCGCAGCTTCTCCCTTCTAGGCGACGAGAAGAAGAGTAACCCCAAGATGCTCTTCGAGAACGAGGAGGCGTTCGTCCGGTACATGGACCTCGAGAACCCGCAGAAGCTGGACCCGGTCGAGCACCTCGCGGAGGCACTCAAGGCCAACATGAAGTAAAGGAGAGACGGATGGCAAAGGTAGTTCTCTTCAGCACCACTACGTGCTCCTGGTGTCGCCGCGCAAAGAGGTACTTCAGAGAGAATAAGGTCCCGTTCAGGGAGATAAACGTCGAGCGCGACGCGTCGGCCGCCCGCGACGTCCAGAAGAAGACCGGTCAGACAGGCGTACCGGTCATAAAGATAGGAAGCAAGTGGATCGTTGGCTTCGACCAGCCCGCCATCGAGCGAGAGTTGATGCGTAGCTGAACGTCGGAAGTAGAAGTTCGAACTACCGTACCAGCGCACGACACCCGGACCCCAAAATCTTCTACAAAGGGCGTCAAATAGTCGTCAGCCCTTGACCCCAACAAGCAAGTCTCTCATACGTGCTTTCCCTCATGGTTAGTCCTCATCTCCGCACGGTCGAGTAGAGGAATCATTGGAAGCAAACCATTGAAGTGCAAGCCTAAACCAGGGATTGATAGAAGACACTTACAAGAGTTTCCGATAGCTTACAGCATGTTGCGTTGAGGTTAGACGATAGTGCATCATC
>JADDPM010000240.1 GCA_016781885.1 Rubrobacter sp. | reverse complement strand
AGCCCCTGCGCGAAGCGCACGTTGCGCTCCTGCAGGCCGACCGCGTGGTCGACGACCGTCTCGAACGAGTCCCGCGTGGTCTGCGCGAGCCGCTCCGCAGCCCTGCTAGCCTTGTCCCTGTTAGCCATCCTTACGACTCCTTCCTCGCGCCTCGTGGGGCGCGATATCTCCGCCGCTACTCGCCTTTTCTCTCTTCTTCGGCGTCCAGCGGCCTGCCAGTGTAGAGCCGGAAGAAGTTCTCCATGGTCTTCTGGTACTGCTCAAGAGACTTGGCCCAGAAGTCGAGGTAGGCCCTCCCGGCGTCCGTGATGGTGTACATCCGGCGCGCCGGCCCACCCCTGGAGGTCTCCCAGGTGGACTCGACGATGCCCTCCTTCTCCATCTGCCGCAACGTCCTGTACAGCGTCCCCGGGTTCATCGCCTCGAACCCGAACGCCGACGCCCGCTCCATGAGCTCGTACCCGTACGAGTTCCACTCCCGCAGCGAGAGGAGGATCACCGGTACCAGCCAGTTCCTGGGCCGCGCCTCAACCCCCCGGAACCCAGCGCCCCGGGGCTCGACGCCACCCTTGCTCTCCTCGTTGTTCATGACTCTCTCTTCCATGCTCTATGTGCATTTTACATGTATATACTGAGCCGTCAAGGTGTTGGCGGCCATTTATGTGCATTTTAGCGGTTTTGGCGCCGGGACTTAAGGGGGTCTTGCGGCCGCCCGCTCGCGGTCGCTGGGGGACACGCGAGGAGGGCGCGGTTTATATGCGCATCGTACATAGTTTGCTCCGGGTATTCCATGTACATAAACTTCATTCGCAGGGAAATTAGGGAGAGAACCAGGGAAGGGAGGCGACGATGGGCACGTTACGGGAAGCGGTTGTGGTGGTTACGGGGGCGAGCCGGGGTTTAGGGGCTGCCATCGCGGAGGAGATGGGGCATGCGGGGGCGAAGGTGGTGGTCAACTACTCGCGGAGCAAGGAGCCCGCGGAAGAGTTGGTCGAGCGGATCTCCGGCGACGGCGGCGAGGCGATCTCGGTGCAGGGTGACGTCTCGGACCCCGAGCAGGCCCAGGCCCTCATAGACCAGACTATAGAGAAGTTCGGCCGCGTAGACGTGCTGGTGAACAACGCCGGCATCAACATAGACCGCACCTTGAGGAAGCTCACCGTCGAGGACTGGGACAAGGTCATACAGGTCGACCTGAACAGCGCCTTCTACACGGTGCACGCGGCGCTCCCCCACATGATGGAGGCGGGGGGCGGCAAGATCATCAACATGAGCTCCTTCGTGGGCGAGGCCGGCAACATCGGCCAGGCCAACTACTCGGCGGCCAAGGCCGGCATGCTCGGCTTTACCAAGACCGCCGCCAAGGAGCTCGCCCGCTACGGGATCACCGTGAACGCGATCTGCCCGGGCTTTATCGAGACGGATATGGTAGCCGCGATCCCCGAGGACGCGAAGAACAAACTCCTGCAGTCCGTCCCCCTCGGGCGCTTCGGCCAACCCAACGAGATAGCCCGTGCCGTCCGCTACCTCGTCGAGGACGGCGACTACATAACCGGCCAGGCCCTCGACATAAACGGCGGCGTCTACATCAGGACGTAAAAAGATCGCAGGAGCACAACCCCCGGAGCCCCCGCCAGAGCGCGGGGGCTCTTCTCGGTCCCAAGTAGCACCGCGCCACCCGCGCGCGAGATCGCATACAATCAAGGTCCAGAATACGCGGCCAGGGTAGCGCCCGCACCGCATCTATCTCGATCCCGCTTCTATCTACCGTGGACACATAAATTCATTCCGTATACAATTAACTTTACTTAACAGGGCCCGTGCCCCTTGGGGCATGCGGCACGATGGACGGCGAGCGAGGAAGGTGAACCTTTTGAGACTTGACGGACGTACGGCGGTCGTGACTGGTGCTGCGCGGGGTATCGGGGCGGCCGAGGCGATCCGGCTGGCGCAGGAGGGGGCCAACGTTGCGGTGTTGGATCTCTCGGCGGAGGCTTGCCGGGAGACGGTCGAGGCCGTCGAGGCGGCGGGGGCCGAGGCGATCGCGATCGCTTGCGACGTGTCGAGCGCCCAGCAGGTAGATGCGGCGTTCGAGGAGATCTACCACCGCTTCGGGCG
>JADDPM010000239.1 GCA_016781885.1 Rubrobacter sp. | reverse complement strand
CGTGGACCAGTTTTCGGGGGGCAGGTCAATCGCGTCATCGCGGGACACATTGCCCGTTTGGATCCCTCGATAGTCATCTACAATGCCTTGATACCTTTTGCTGTTGCCGCCTTGGAGCACTACTTTGGACGAATCTTCGTCATCATGCTGCGCTACGACGAGGGCGCACAGCGTAAGCTACTTGATCTGGACCGCAAGGTAGAAATGGCAGATGCGGTGGCGATATCACGAGGTGAAAAGCACATCGAGGAAGTCGTCGCGAGCTGGTATACATTTCAGAATGTGGATCACATCCAGAGGGCCTTCAAGGATTGGCTCCAAATCGACTTCTGGAAGACAATTCGTCGTGAAAGGCGAAGAGGTCGGCGAGTGGAGAGGCTCTCTGACGTCCTGAACGACATCATCGGTGCCCGTCATGGCGTCATCCATCGATTCGAGTTGGATTATGGATTGGACCGAAGAAAGACCGAGGACGTGTTCAAAACCATCCAACTCCTCATGGACGCGCTTGTCGAGGCACTTGAGATCGAGAGAGGGCTACGGATTCGCGACGGACTCGACCCCTCTTGATGAAGGTCTTGAGATTCGTTCCGATTGAGGTGAGGGCAGGTGCGAAGCGTCCGTGAGTTCGTTCGACGGCTCAATACTCTCGCAGAGTCCAGCGACACTACATCTATGGTCGGGCTGAACCAACGGCGGATTGTGGTGCCAGAAATGGGCCGATTTTCGATGGATGGGACCCTCGCGCGAACTCTACCGATCGAGTCGGCGGCACCATTCGACCATCCTGGGGCACCGCCCCAGGTCGTGCAGCTGCTTGAATGGCTCGACGTTCCTGACGACGGACCTGGCTCCGCGTTCCGAGACAACAACCTCGGTGTGGACATCGCTGCGGTCTTGGCGCTCGCCACCGGACGACGGGTCGCCTTTGCAAATGAAGTTCCCCTCCGGCTCGAAGGAGTGCAATGGACGGTGTTCCTGGAGGTGGGTCCTAGCGTGGATGGCGAACTATACGGACCGGCTGAGCCAGGAGTTCACGCCCGATTCGAGACTGCGGTAAGAGCGATTGCGTCGCTGCCTGAAGAGGACGGACTTGCCCTCGGTGGAGCCATCCGAATGCGCAATGCCGGGTGTTGCCTCGTAGAGACTGACCATTCGTCAGCGTACGGATTGCTAGTCGTCGCTCTCGAGACGCTATCGCGGGCATTCGGTGACCCTCCTGGAACTTGGCAAGAATGGGATCAATCCGAGGATTGGGATGGGTACTTTCTGCAAATCGGACTCACTGGACAACAGGCAGAGAGTCTGCGCGCCCGGCTCCTCCTCAACAAACAGATTCGGCTCAAGCGCACCTTCGTTGAGTATGCCGTCGGAAATCTCCCGCCGTCTTTCTGGGAGCGCTCCTATTACCGGTACACTCCGACCCTGGAAATGGATCCAACCGGCGCGAGGCGCGGTGGGGGAAGTTGGAACGAGGGTGTTCAGATTGCTGCACTGGTACCACAGGACCCTGCTGAGTTGCGCCGACGACTAGGGAAGAGCTATGACACCCGGTCCGAGGTTTTTCACCAGAGTGCGCGCCTCGACCAGGTAACCGTCATGCCCGTGCCAGGAAGTGCGAGGCAACCACTTCCATTCGCCGGCCTTCGACGAATCCTCGACCACCTGCTGTGGATCGAGATCGAGAAGGGCGCCAGGGAAGCGTCGGAGTTGCCGGACGTGCAGGTTCTGCATCCAGTTGAGGGGCAAAGTGCCAGCGAGTGAGGCAAGCCTCAGGGGTCAGAACAACGATGGCTACGGTCAAATGACCGTTCATCTCCCTCCGCTAAGTCCACCAGAGGCGCTATTCGACGACAGTCGGCGGTTATAATCCGCCTCCTGCTGTTCGTCCAATTCCCTCTGAGGGAAACCATGCCCAGTGATCTCCTCCTCGTCAATGGCCGCATCCTGACGATGGACCGTGCTCGACCCGAAGCGTCCGCCGTCGCCATCCGCCAGGGCCGGATCGTCGCCGTCGGCGGCGACGGCGAGGCGCGGGATGCCGCAGGCCCCGGCGTCGAGACGGTCGATCTCCGGGGCCGGACGGCGGTCACTGGCCTCAACGACGCCCATGCCCATCCCATCAGCGTCGGCGAGGGGCTCCTGGATCTCGACCTCGGCACGCCGCCGAACCGCGCCATCGCCGACATCGTCGGCCTCGTCGCCGCCGCCGCTC
>JADDPM010000238.1 GCA_016781885.1 Rubrobacter sp. | reverse complement strand
CGCTTCCCGTACCGGGCGGGCTTGGGCTTCGGCCCGCCCCAGGTCCCGCCCCCGACGCGGTTGTGGGGATAGGCGTCGCCCACCCGCGCGCGGCCGGTCCCCTTCTGGCGGTACAGCTTCTTCCCGGAGCCCACGACCTCGCTACGCCCCTTGGTCGAGGCGGTGTAGCGCCGCCGCGAGTCGAGCTCCGCGACTATGGCCCGGTGGATGACGTGCTCCTTCGGCTCCGTCGTAAAGCGCGGCCCCTCGAGCTCCATCGAAGACCTCTCGCCGCTGCGGGCGTCCAATACCTGAGCCGTGGCCTTCGCCTCCGCCACCTTACTCACCCGCCTTCCGGATCTTCACGACGGCGTTCTTCCCGCCGGGGACGCCGCCGCGCACCCAGAGCTCGCCCCTCTCGGCATCGACCGCTACGACCTCGAGGTTCTTGACCGTTACGGCCTCGTTCCCCATCTGGCCGGGCATCCGCTGGCCCTTGAAGATGCGCGCCGGGTCCGCCGAAGCGCCGACCGAGCCGGGCTGGCGGATGTTGTGCGAGCCGTGGGAGACCGGGCCGCGGGCGAACCCGTGGCGCTTTACGGTCCCCTGGAAGCCGCGGCCCTTGCTCGTCGAGCTCACGTGGACCCTGTCGCCGACCTCGAAGACGTCGGCCCCGATGGTGCCGCCGACCTCGCCCGAGACGCCGCGCAACTCCTTGAGGTGCCGGCGCGGGGGCGCCTCGACCTTCGCGAAGGCGCCAGCGTGAGGCTTGCTAACGCGGCCGGACTTGACCTGCCCGAAGCCGACCTGGACGGCGTCGTAGCCGTCCTCGTCAGCGGTGCGGACCGCGGTCACCAGGTTCGGCTCGACCTCTATAACGGTGACGCCGACCAGCGTCCCGTCGTCCAGGAACGCCTGGGTCATGTGCTTTTTATGTCCAAAGACTGCCGTTGCCATAACTTACCTACGTCGCCTTTATCTCGATGTTCACGCCGGAGGGCAGGTCGAGGCGCTGGAGCGAGTCCACCGTGCGGGGCGTCGGCTGCTGGATGTCTATAAGACGCTTGTGCGTCTGCAGCTGGAAGTGCTCGCGGGAGTCCTTGTCCTTGAAGGGGCCCCGGATCACCGTGTACACGCTCCGCTTCGTCGGCAGCGGGACGGGGCCAAAGACAAAGGCCCCGGTCCGCTCCGCCGTCTCGACTATCGACTTCGCCGTCTTGTCTATGACCTCGTGGTCATAGGCTTTTAGCTTGATCCTTATCTTAGATACAGCCACGAGAGCGCACCTACTCCAGGATCTCGGTGACGACGCCGGCGCCCACGGTGCGTCCGCCCTCGCGGATGGCGAAGTTCAACCCCTCGTCCATCGCTATCGGCTGGATGAGCATTACCTCCATCACCGTGTTGTCCCCTGGCATCACCATCTCCACCCCCTCCTCCAACCTTATCTCCCCCGTCACGTCCGTCGTCCTGAAGTAGAACTGCGGCCTATACTGAGAGAAGAACGGCGTGTGCCTTCCTCCCTCCTCCTTGGAGAGCACGTACACCTCGGCCTTGAAGCGAGTGTGGGGCGTGATGGTGGCGGGCTTGGCCAAAACCTGCCCGCGCTCTATGTCGTCGCGCTTTATCCCGCGCAGCAAGGCTCCTATGTTGTCGCCGGCCTGGGCCTCTTTCATGCTCTTGTTGAACATCTCAACGCCCGTAACAACAGTCTTGCGCGTCGGGCGAACCCCCACTATCTCGACCTCCTCGTTCACCGAGATCGTCCCCTGCTCCACGCGCCCCGTGGCAACCGTCCCCCTACCCTGGATGGTGAAGACGTCCTCCACCGCGAGCAAGAACGGCCTATCAACTGCCCGCTCGGGCTCGGGCACGTAGGAGTCGACAGCCTCCATCAGCTGCACTATGGACTGCTCGCCAAGCTCAGATGAGTCGCCCTCCAGAGCCCTAAGGGCACTCCCCACCACCACAGGCACGTCGTCGCCGGGGAAGTCGTACTCAGAGAGGAGCTCCCTCACCTCCATCTCCACAAGCTCCAAAAGCTCCGGGTCGTCGACCATGTCGGCCTTGTTGAGGTAGACCACTATGTAGGGGACGCCCACCTGGCGGGCGAGGAGGATGTGCTCCCTGGTCTGGGGCATCGGGCCGTCGGCGGCAGAGACGACGAGGATCGCCCCGTCCATCTGGGCCGCTCCGGTGATCATGTTCTTGACGTAGTCGGCGTGCCCCGGGCAGT
>JADDPM010000237.1 GCA_016781885.1 Rubrobacter sp. | reverse complement strand
CCGCAACGCGGGTCACCAGGCCGGGGAGCTCCGGCACCTCGCCGCCTTGCGGCGCATCGTTGATCACGATCACCTCGAAGGGCTCCTCGATCTCCTGGTTGCGGAGGGCCTGCAAGCACCTAAGAAGAAGCTCGGGACGCCCGTGCGTCGGCACCACTATCGAGATCCGCACACGCCGATAGTAGATGAGCGGTGCCTGGTGAGCTGATGGCATCGGCACGCGAGCGACGCCCCTCGACCGTCGGCTCGCTGACCGTCTGACCCGAATCCACCGGTCGGGTAGTCCGGTTCCGTCCGGTCCGGAAGAAGAATGACCTCCCAAGCACGGAGAAAGCGGTCGTTAGGGGCGCCGCGTCCCGCGTCAGGAGGTCACCTTCATGGTTCAGGATGACAGCGCGGATGGGCGAGCCAAATCGCACCCACGTCCTTCAGAACTACAGTCGGCGTGCGGTGCTTGACCGACTCGAGGACGTCTACCGGGAGGCGGTCGCCCCCCGTTCTGCAAGCGCCCGACGGTAGTCCTCGACCGCTCGGGCGGCTGCTGTCGACCAGCTTGCCTTCTGCGCCTCCGCCTGGGCGGCGCGCTGCAGTGTAAGCCGCCGCTCATCGTTCTCGATAAGAGTGAGCAGCGCCTCTGCGTATGCGCCTTGGTTTCCGGCAGCAACGACTAAACCAGTCCGGTCGTGGTCGACGATCTCGCTCGGCCCTGCCGCGTCACTGGTTACCGGCGCAAGTCCGCAGGCCATGGCTTCCAGAAGTGCGAGCCCGAAGCCCTCCGTGAGCGTCGGAAAGAACTTCACTTGGTGCCCTTGAAGTAACATGGGCAGATCCGCTCGATGGTAACGCTCCACGACGTGCACACGATCTCGGAACCTCAGCGGAAAGTCGCGCATCACGTGCTCGGATGGCACGCTGGTGCCCAAGAATGTGACCTCGACGCCGCGTGCGGCGTCCAAAACCTCCATGAGCGCGCGGGTGCCCGACCGGATGCCCTTGGCCTCCATGTATCTACCGATCTGGGCGATCCGCACCGGCTGCCCTTGAGCGCGCGGCTCAGGCTTAGGTAGGCCAAGAAACTCACATCTGATGCCGTGGCGATAGAGCGCCGCTCGATCTGCCGGCACCCCTAGCCGCTGCACGGCATATTCGCGATCATGCTCGTTGAGAACGAGCACCAAATCGGCTCCGCGCAACGACCACTTGACCTCCAGCAGGCGCCACCCACCCAGATAGAGGCCGTACTTCCAAGACAGCGCAAGCTCGCCTTCCCGCTCGCGAGCCTTCGTCCGCTCGTTTACGAGATGCTCCAGTCCGTGCGACCGCGTCACGAGTCTAGGACCCCTACGACGGAGGCTCCCTCGCCGGACGGCGGCCCAGATCCAAGCGTCGCCGGTGGAAGCATCGACTATATCTAAGTCTTCGCTACGGGCAATCTCAACAGCGACACGAATCGGGAATAAAAGAGACTTGAGCTGCCGAGGGAACGCGGAGGGCAAGTCATCCCACGAAAGCAACGACACGCGGTGTCCCGCGGCACGCAGAGCAGCGGCAAGATCCAGGGTCGAGCCGGGTGCTCCCGCATCCGGGTCGAGCTCATGATGAATTGCGAGGAGAATATGGAAGCGCGGCGAAGACATCGGTAGCGGGTCGGGCTGGCCCGACTACGGCTTCGGGTTGCAGCAAAAAGCACACGCGCGGATCGAGAAAGCAGCATCGGCTTCTGCTGCAGACCCTGTTTCACATGAAGATCCCGATGACATTGCGGTATGGATCGGCGACGTTCTGTCGCTCCCCGTACACGTTGTGCGGGCGGAAGAAGCGAAATTCCATGTCGCCGCGGTGAACCGTACGCCGCCGTGGATCCACGATCCTCCGTCGTAGGTCCACTGCCAGGGGTCGGCCGCGCCAACCCTTCGATCGGGGTCGATGTGGCACGCCAGCCTGCGCAGGCAGCCCTCCGCGAGGTAGAGATCCTCATTGCAGAAGAAGAGCAGCCGATGGCTCGCATGGTCGGCGCCGGTGGCGTACCCGGCGACGAGGCGGGACTCCGGAGGCTCCTGAAGCACCTTGACCTCGGGGCGCGAAGCGAGGATGTCA
>JADDPM010000106.1 GCA_016781885.1 Rubrobacter sp. | reverse complement strand
CCCACCTCACCGACGGCGACCTTGAGAGGGCTGTGGATCTAAACATCGAGGAGGCAGAGCGCTGCTACCACGAGCTTGGCCTGAGGGGCGCTGGGGAACTGATCCCGACGCACTGGCACGCGAGCGAGCCGCCGCTCGCCCGGCTGTGGCAGACTTTGGCCGGGCTCGGGATGTACACCATCTTCCACGCGGGTATCTTCTACGACGGGCGCAACAGCGCCTACTGCCGCCCCGCCTACTTCGAGGGCGTCCGCGCGGCGCAGGGGTTCAAGGGTCACGTCGCGCACGTGGGGTGGCCGTGGTACGACGAGTGCATCGCCATGGCGAAGGTGACGACCGGCCTCTTCGGCCAGAACCCCGAGGACTGGGACCTGAAGGTCGACCTCTCTTTCGGGGCGCCAAATGACTGGCAGCTTTCGGTCTGGCAGGCTTGCATCGACACCCTGCCGCCGGCCATGCTCCTCTACGGGACCGACACTTTCTGGCCGATGGAGCCTGAGATGTACCGTGAGTCGTACCTCCAGCCGCAGCTTGGGCTCTTCGAGACGGCTACCACGCTCGGGCACATAGTGCAGGAGGGCAGCCCCGCCCGCGAGGAGTACCGGAACATGATCTTCTTCGAGAACGCCTATCGCCATTGGCAGGCCGCCAGCAAGGAGCCCCAGAACCCGCGCCCGGCGCCGGAGCCCATCGAGGTGCCCAACGCTCACCAAGGGCATTCGCATTGATTATCTCGTCAACTGGACAGAACCTCGGCTTGTGCCGGGGTTCTACGACGGCGAGGGCAGGAGGCCCCGATCCGAACTCCCCTCGCGCATCCGGGTCGCGGCAGGCCGGGTCTTGCTTACAAGTTAACCGGCTGGTACGCTTATCGACTCCGGGCGCTTGACCGCGCCTGGGGTAGGGTGAAGGGGTCTGCCACTGCCGGACGACACTCGCGTCCGGCTCGGCTGCCCAAAGGGAGGTTTATTCTGAAGAATGCTTCCGCCCCGAGGAGCGGTGGAGGGGAGTAGGAGGGAGAAGAGTTGAGCGAGGCGAGGGAGATAAGAGAACAGACCGGTAGGTTAGGCGTGCTGACGCCGGGGATGGGGGCGGTATCGACCACTCTATTCGCGGGCGCGGAGCTGATAAAGAAGGGCCTGGCGGAGCCGGTGGGCTCGTTGGCCGAGTCCGGCACCATACGCCTCGGCAAACGCACCGAGAACCGCGTCCCGAAGATAAAGGACTTCGTCCCGCTGGCGAAGACGGAGGAGCTCGTTTTCGGTGGTTGGGACGCCTTCCCCGACGATGCATACGACGCCGCCACCGTCGCCGGGGTCCTGGAGAAGGGGCATCTCAACGCTGTTCGGGACGAGCTCAAGGAGATCCGGCCGTTCCCGGCGGTCTTCGATCCCGCCTACGTCGCCAGGATCGAGGCGACCCATAAAAAGGAATACAATTCCCTGCGCGAGGCCGCCGAGCAGGTGCGCGAGGATATCCGTGCCTTCAAGAGCGAGAACGACCTCAACTCTGCGGTGATGGTCAACTGCGCCTCGACCGAGGCGTACGCCCAGCCCCAGAAGGCCCACTTCGACCCGGACGCCTTCGAGGCGGCGCTCGACCGTTCGGACCCCGCGATCTCCCCGGCGATGGTCTACGCTTATGCCGCCATCATGGAGGACGTCCCGTACGCCAACGGCGCACCGTCGCTTGCGGCGGACATCCCCGCCCTCGTGGAGCTCGCCGACGATAGGGGCGTGCCCGTGGCCGGCAAGGACTTCAAGACCGGCCAGACCTTGATGAAGACCATGATCGCGCCGGGCCTCAAGGCAAGGATGCTCGGCCTCAAAGGCTGGTACTCGACGAACATACTCGGCAACCGCGACGGGGAGGTCTTAGACGACGCGCAGAGCCTCAAGAGCAAGGAGGTCAGTAAGCTCTCGGTGCTCGACACCATACTTCAGCCCGAGAAGAACCCCGAGCTCTACGGGAACATCTCGCACGTCGTCAAGATCAACTACTACCCTCCTCGCGGCGACGCCAAGGAGGGCTGGGACAACATAGACATCTTCGGCTGGCTCGGTTATCCGATGCAGATCAAGATAAACTTCCTAGCCCGCGACTCGATCCTCGCCGCCCCCATAGTCCTCGACCTCGCCCTCTTCTTGGACCTCGCGCAGAGGGCCGGCATGAGCGGCATCCAGGAGTGGCTCTCGTTCTACTTCAAGAGCCCCATGACGGCACCCGGGCTCTATCCCGAGCACGACCTCTTCGTCCAGCAGATGAAGCTAAAGAACACTTTAAGAGCGATGAAGGGCGAGGATCTCATAACTCACCTCGGCCTCGACTACTACGAGTAGGGGAGAGGTCTGCTGTGAGGTTGTGGGAACCACGCCTGGCGACCGGAGCAAACCGGGCCTCGTGGTGAAGGCCTAGGCAGTTGCGGAGGATGCGGTGAGATTCGTATCGTCGACGCCGGGCGCGTCTAGTCCCGTCCGGCTGCTGCTCGTCACGGACTCTCTCGAGGTCGGGGGGGCAGAACGTCACGTCGTGGACCTGGCGGTCGCACTTCACCAGAAAGGGTACGAGGTCGCGGTCGCCTGCTCCGTCTCGGGCTCGCTCGCGCGGCCGCTCGTAGAGGCGGGCGTACCGGTCAGACCGCTGCTCGACCGGAAGGTCAAGCGACGCGTAAGTCTGGCCTACGCGCGCGGGCTCCGGCGACTCGTGAAGGGAGCACGGTTCGACCTTATACACGCGCACGTCTACGCCAGCGCGGCGGCCGCCGCGCTGGCTTCCTTGGGCACCGGTGTTCCCCTCGTGCTCACCGAGCACACGGAGGCCCTTTGGCAGGGCCGGATGGCACGCTCCGTAAGCCGGTTCGTCTATGGGCGCGCAAGGCGTATCATCGTGGTCTCCAGCGTGATCCGCCGCCGCCTCGTAAAGCGTGATGGCGTACCACCGGACCTTATCACCGTCGTACCGAATGCGGTGGGCGCCGTCGCCGAGGCGGCCGCGACCTCGCCGGAGCTACCGGCCGGGCTGGGGAAGGGTCCGCTGGTCGGGGTCGTCGCCCGGCTGCAGCCGGAGAAGGGGGTGGACCATTTCCTGAAGGCCGCCGCCCGCGTCGCGCCGCTGGTTCCGGAGGCCCGTTTCATCGTTGTGGGCGACGGTCCTTTGCGTGGAGAGTTGGGGGCTCTGGCGAAGCGTCTCGGGGTGGGGGAGCGCGTATGCTTTCTCGGGTTCCGGTCCGACGCGCGAGAGATCACCAGTCTCCTGGACGTGCTGGTGGTCCCCTCGCTGACCGAGGGCGCGCCGCTGGTCGTTCTGGAGGCAATGGCGGCCGGCGTCCCCGTGGCCGCTAGCTCTGTGGGCGGGATCCCGGATCAGATCCGGCACGAGAGAGAAGGACTTCTGGTCGCGCCCGGCGATGCGGAAGCCTTGGGAGAAGCTATCCTTGGTTTGCTGCGCGACCCAGCATACGCCCGTTCTTTAGGCGAGGCGGGCCGGCGGCGGGCGGGCTCGGAGTTCGGCTACGGGACGATGGTACAACGGATCGAAGACGTCTATCGTGAGGTCCTCGGCCGACCCGCCTCGCGAAACGCCGCCCCCAAAGAACCGGAGCTTAACGCGACCCTATGAACCAAGGCGGACACCGGCAGCGGGATACTGCCTCTCCACCCAGAACCTTGTCCGGCTCCACATACGACGGCTGTGGCACCGGACCTCTGAGGCTGCTGATTACCGGAGGGGCTGGTTACATAGGGAGCGTGGTGACGGCTCTACTCGTGGAGGCGGGTCACGAGGTTACTGTCTTCGACAACCTTTCGACGGGTACCGAGACGGCCCTCCACGAGGGAGCAAGGCTCGTTAAGGGCGACCTGCTCGACCTCCGTCTGCTAGGACACATTCTCGCTGACGGGTACGACGGGGTCTTACACTTTGCTGGGCTCTCGCTCGTCGAGGAGTCGGTCGCGCACCCGGAACGGTATTACAGGACCAACGTCTGCGGTACGTTGAACTTGCTCGACGCAATGCGAGATCCGGGGTGCCCAGGCTCGTGTTCTCCTCGACAGCCGCCGTCTACGGGGAGTGTGAGGAGATACCCATACCGGAGGCGGCGCCGGCCCGACCGTCCAATCCCTACGGGGGATCGAAGCTAGCGGCGGACGGCATGATCGGGGCGGAAGCTGCGGCGCACGGGACGGCTGCGGTGAGCCTACGTTACTTCAACGTCGCGGGGGCGAGTGGGCGGTTTGGCGGGATCTATGGCCCGAAGACGCAACTCATCCCGCTGGTGCTAGCTGCGGCGGCCGGGCGGCGTGACTCGGTGTACGTCTACGGGACAGACTACCCGACTCCAGATGGGACGGCGATCCGGGATTACATCCACGTCGAGGACCTCGCGCGAGCCCACCTGCTGGCGCTCGGCGCGGCCGAGCCGGGGACGCACGAGATTTACAATCTCGGCAACGGCTCCGGGTACTAGGTACGGGAGGTGATAGAGGCCGCCCGCCTGGTCACCGGACGTGAGGTAGAGGCAATCGAGGCTCCCCGGCGCGCCGGAGATCCGCCGGTCGTGGTGGCGTCGAGCAAGAAGATACGGGCCGAACTCGGTTGGGCGCCGCGGAAGCCCGAGCTTTCGGAGATGATCTCCGACGCCTGGGTCTGGATGCAAACCTACTCCTACGCCCGCGATCCCGAGCCTCGCCCACGGCCCAAAGGCCGGATGTAGCCCTACCTCGTCCCCGGGCTCCGGCGAGTAACCGGCGCTTCTTGGATCAGCCTTCCCTCCAACCCGCCAAGTCCTCCTTCTCACCCTTCTTGGCCCACTCGCGATCCTTCTCGTAGCCCAGCAGGATCAGCTCGCGCCCGGCGTACCGGTCGAAGACCTCTCGGGCCTCCGGGCTGAACTGCTTCTTCCAGTCCCCGACCACACCCTTGCGCAAAAAGCTCTTCTTGTTCTCCTCGCCTGAGCGACGCCCCGACTGCCGCTCGAAGGAGAACTCGTCCGCTATCGCTTCAGCTTCCTCCCTCTCAAGCTTCTTGCCGGTAAGCTCCCGGACGACCCTCCGCAGCTCACCCGAGGTATCCCGGCGCAAATCCTCGTAGCGGACGTGGACCACGTTGTCCAGGCTATGCCAGCGATGTACGAAATCCGTCCAAGAGAAGCTCGGGGAGTGGGGCCTTGTGAAGGCGTACTCTATAAAGGTGGGCAGGTTCTCATAGACGTTGTCGTAGTCCTTGAAGGGGACCTCCCGGCGTGTCTTTTCGACCTGGACGTCGTTGCGGTGTTCGTGCAAGAGCAGCTGCTGGTGGTACCAGGAGACCATCACGTCGCGGCCGTCGCGCCACACGGCGACGGCGTTCTTCATGCCGAAGGGGCTCAGGTAGTGGCCGTGCATGATCGAGGGCCGCAACACCGGGAAGCGGTTCCTCGGGAACGGTACTCCCAGCGCCCGGCCGAGCATCTGACCGACCCAGGTACCCCCGGACTTCGGGAACTCGTTGACCACGTACAGCGGCATCACCCCGGAGAGGAGATGCACCATACCTAACCTAACGAGATCATTGGCCCTCGCCAAAAGCACGTTCGCCGTGCCGCTCCTCGCGAGCGTCTCTAACGACCTTGAACCACCGAAAAGACTGTTCACGACCTTCTTCCTCCGTTCCTACCACACGCAAAACCACGCGAGCTCCGCGCTCGCCTGGCTTGCGCGAGGGGTAAACGATGCCGAAGCCCAGAGATACCCTGTTAGCCACTTTTCTATGGCAACCGGGCCTGTACGCGGCATGGACGCAACCTTCAGAGGGTATACCTCTCGCGTGAGCGAGGATCTCAGGCTCGACAGTGACCGGCAGGTAGGGCGCTTGAATGCTTCTACCGCCGATGCGCGATGTTTGAAAACGCCATTGGCGGCGAGCATGTGGAGACCTAGTTTGGTCCCTTGTCTGGACGGCCTCTCCAGGTCTAGAGGCGAGAGGGGCATGCGATCTTGATCTACGGCTTACCTTTCTGGGTGGTCGTGGACGAGTCGCGAACCCGGAGAGGCGGCTTCTGGTTCGGCGTTCGGCGGCCGTGGGCTCGGTCGTTTTCGGATGGTCCTCTACACAGATCGCGAGATACAGTTTGGAAAGGAAGGACGTATGGCGCAAGATCAGTTACAACAAAAGCTCGTGGAGTACGTGCAGAACGTCCACGCATTGGAACAGAATGTCCTGCTCATGCTCGACGCGATGATTCTGACCACGAACGACGAGGAGATCAGAGGCATCCTCCGCCAACACAAGGAGGAGACTCGCCGCCAGGAGCAGCGGCTGGCCGAACGCCGCAAGGCTTTGAGGGGGCTGGGGTTGACCTCGGTGGGCAAGGACCTCTCGGCGATCCTGACGGCCCAGATAAAAGGCGCCGCCGACCTGTGGCGGACCGACAAGGCAGTCCAAAACGCCCGCGACGCGTTCGTGACCGAGCACGCGGAGATAGCCGCCTACGAGCTCCTCGAACGCCTCGCCGAGCGGGCCGGCGACCACGAGACCGCCGAGGTGGCGCGCACGAACCGCGCCGAAGAAGAGGCGATGGCGCAGAGGATAGCCGAGAACTGGGACAGGTTCCTCGACCTTACACTATCCGAGGCAGGTATAAGAAGTTAGAGAGATCGGTGCGCCTCGATCCGGACCCGGGTAGTGGGGGAGACTGGACGGGACAGAGGGCGCAAGAAGGTGCGAACAGCGCGAGCTACGAAGAGGTCATAGATCGAGCCCGGCGGCAGGCCGGGCTCGGCTCGTCTTCCGAGGAGGAGACCGCACCCAGGCGACCCTCACGACGCTCGGGGAGTACCTGGACGAGGAGCTGGATCTCGGTCTCTTCCTCTCTGGACGGCTTTGTAGAGGAGATCGGCAAGCGCGAGGGGGCCAACGCAGATGAGGCCTCGTCACACGCCCGTATCATCGTGGACGTTCTCAGAGAAGCTATTGGCCAGGACGAAGTGAAGGATCTCCGCCGGCGGCTCCCGAGCGGGCTGGGTCCCCTGCTCGACTAGGGCGTGTCTCCCGAGTGGACAGACCTATAGGCTGTTTGGACGGTTCTTGGTGTCGAGTGTCCGGTAGCGAGATGCCGATACCGTAAGAGCGGTGAGCTATCCAACGGGAGTTAACCGGCCTTACCCCATCGAGGGCAGCTGAAGCAGAGAGAGGAAGAGAAATGAGGCTCGATGAGCGGGACCATAGGACATTGGTGCTCTGGGCCACCGACTGCGCCGAACACATACTCCCATACTTCGAGGAGAAGTACCCGAAAGATAACCGACCTCGGATTGCTGTCGAAGCAGGGCGTGCCTGGGTACGTGGAGAGATAAAGATGAGCGAGGTGCGTGCCGCCGCATTTGCCGCCCACGCCGCCGCCC
>JADDPM010000236.1 GCA_016781885.1 Rubrobacter sp. | reverse complement strand
CTCGTCCGCGTGAGCCCGGAGCAGGGCCAGACCGTCGCGCGCGTCCTCGCCCGCGCCGTGCAGCAGAACCACCAGCGGGGCGGGTTGTTCGGGCCGGTAACTCGCCGGCACGTAGAGATAGCCGTCGCGCGCACCGCCCCGTTCCAACATCCGCAGGCCGACAGGCGCCGCTCCAGTAGAGGTTCCCACCGGGCGTGCCCGCAGTCGACCCTCGATATTTCTCCCTTCTACCATACGCCTCTATCTGTTCCCTCCGTATCATCCGGTCACACCTATGAGTATGATGTAAGCGCTTCACCGCCGGCACCTACGGGACGAGGCGACACTACGATTTTGGTGGAACCGGAAGAGGGAGCTTTATGAACCGGGATCGGTTGCTTGAGAATCTCAGGTGGCTCGCGGAGGGCAATCCGCAGTATGCGGGCACCGACGAAGAGGGTCGGCAGAACGCAAAAGTCGCCCTCTTGATGGCCGACGATTTTCTGCTGAGTTACATAGGTGATCCGGAAGTCACCGAACTCTTTAACAGGATACGCGAGAAGCTCTCGTAAGGTCTTCTACCTGAAGGGCGGCTACCAAATCCACAAACACGCTAACTTCGTTTTTCTCCCGGCTCGGTTGCCAGATCATTACAAACTCTGAACTTGAATTACAAAGTGCCGAAGGTCGTAGTAGTCTACGACCTTCGTGCTATTGCTCGCGAAATGTGCGGACGGTAGCATCCTTACGTGGACTTGGACAGTATTAACCACAAGGTTATCTCGGAAGATCAACTAGAGATAATCATCTCGGAAGATCAACTAGAGATCACCATGGCCGTGTTTCTCGGGGTACACGAGGACTGTCCGCATGAGCTTGTAGAGTTTCACCGGGGCAAATGGTCGCTGGTGTGCTGGTGTAGGTGGTGTTCGGACCTCAAAACCTACGAGTTCTGAGAAGGGGAGAAGGAGGGTATCGAAGCGTCCACTCCCAACAAGGCACGCCCTGAGCCTAACTTCGGGGCGGAGAAAAAGCAGCGAAGGTGCTAAGAACCCTGTTCTTCCCGCCGCTTCTTATCCCACGGTGCTTTAGCAGCTTCCTCCGGTTTCAGCACGAAGCGCTATGTTCGGTGGTTCAACCGGAACTATTGCCGAGAGACAGACAATCATGAATGGATCAAGTGCCATCTCATGTGCGGTGTGAGGACTAAGATCGTAACCAGCGCGGAGATAAGCGGCTGGACGGCCCACGACACCAACTACTTCGTCCCGCTAGGGTCTGTCTGACGGCTCAGGACGTCAACCAAATCATCAGCGCGGCGATGACCACCATCGCCCGGTAGTTGGCCGCCCGCTTCTCGTAACGCATGGCTACCCCGCGCCACTGCTTGAGCCGGCCGCCGCACCGCTCCACCACGTTGCGCCTTGCGTAGGCCTCGCGGTCGAGTCTCGGTGGTCTGCCGGAGCGTCCGGCCCGGCGTTCCCTCTGGTCGCTTCGCTCGGGGATGCTGCGGGAGTGCAGCAAGAGACGGCCCCCGGGAAGCTGTAGCCCCGGTCGGCGAGGAGGCGATCAAACCTCTTGCGCAGCCGTCCGACGCCCGGTCGCGCCACCCGTATCGCGTCGAGCAGCGCCCCAAGCTTCGTGCTTCCGTGACGTTGGCCTGCGGTGACGAGGACCGAGAGCGGTCGCCCCTTGCCGTCGCAGGCGAGGTGCAGCGTGGTCGTCAGCCCGCCCGGCTCATCCCGAACACCTCGTCTTCGGGGTGGGAGACCCCCCTTTTTGCGTCCTGCTCGCTCGGCCGCCCCCAGGCGCCCGCGGCATGCTGGTGAGCGCGGGCAACAGTGCTATCCACGCTCACCTTCCACAGCACTTCCCCTACTGCGTCGCTATTGACCTGGCGTGTGCCAAGAACCTTTCCCAGGCCCCGTCGTGCCGCCAGCGCACGAACTGTCGTAACCAGTCTGTCATGACCCGTATCGCTCGGGCAGATCCCGCCAGGGCACGCCCGTCCTGAGCTTCCAGAGGATGCCGTTCACCACCGTGCGGTGGTCGCGCCAGCACCCG
>JADDPM010000235.1:1636-2167 GCA_016781885.1 Rubrobacter sp. | reverse complement strand
CTCTAGCGAGTTTTCCTATAGTGCTCTGGCGGCGAAGCCGCCATGCCCGCATCCTCCGGGTCTCTCTGGGCTGTCTCCGTGCCAAAGGCTGTCCACATGCCGGGGGGCAGTACACGACGCCATCCCTTGAAGAGCAGGAATAACATGGTCGTAGCCAAGAATATTGAGGCGGGAAACTCGACGATCCCGCCAACCCGGAAGACGAGTGGCAGGATCGCTATGGCGAGCACCGGGGCAGTAGTGACCCGCAGAGCGCGCATGGCGAGCATCGTAGCGAACGTGATGACGAGCACCCCGAGAAATCCCGGGCGAAAGACGAGGGTACCGAGGGACCCGATCCCGGCCCCGACGCTCGGCGCCACGACCGCGTCGCGCCACGTCGCGTGCGGCCCGTAGGGGCGCGTAAATAGCAGGTAAGCGATCGAAGCCAGCGACGGGAATAGCAGGAGACGCAGATCCGTCTGTATAGCGAGCACCTCGATGGTGCCGAGGGTGATCGCGAGGGCGAGCGGGACCGCGACGAGGGCTGCA
>JADDPM010000235.1:0-1624 GCA_016781885.1 Rubrobacter sp. | reverse complement strand
CGCAGCAACCGTAAGAGCGAAGCAAGCATCCCGCCTCGAAGTCAGATGCCGCCTAGTAGGCTAGCACCTCGAGAGGCACACGCCGAGAAGCTTGCACTCGCTCGACAAGCTTCGTATTGGGGCTAGGGCCGACATTACATCGGTCATCCTCGCCGGACCTCCAGAGCATCCGCAAGCTCGGTGAGCGTCCCGACGACGATCTCGGGAGGCGAACCGAGTGTATCAAACAGGCCTCCGGAGCGGTCTACCCACGCGGCCCACATCCCAGCGGCCTCCGCCCCGATGTCGTCGAACGGGTTCGAGGAGACGAGCCGAACCTCCCTGATCGGCCGCCCCAGTCTTTCAGCGACGTGCTGGTAGACCTTCGGGGAAGGCTTATAGACCCTGACCTCATCAACGCTGACGTACTCTTCGAAGTACGGGCGCAGCTCCGCTCCGTCCATGAGGGCCTCCAGCATGCGCGGGGCCCCATTGGAGAAGACGACCATCTGGTAGCCACCCTCCTTCAATCGCCTTAGGCCCTCCTCTACGTCGGCGAAGCGCTCAAGGTCGTTATACTGGTCCATCAGCGCGTCTTTCTGGTCCGCCTCGAGCTCCCGCCCGGCCGCGGCCAGCGCGTAGTCGAGAGCCTTGCGCGTAACCTGCTCGAAGTCTTCGTATTTCTCCATTACGGTGAGGCGGAAGGTGTACTCCAGCTGCTTCTGGCGCCACACCTCCGCTATATGCAGCGCTTCGTCCGGCAGGTACTGCTCCAGCCGCTTCCAGATACGGATGGGGTCCACGAGCGTGCCGTACATGTCAAAGGCGAGAGCTTCGGGGGCCGACATCACCTCTCCTTTTTCTCTTCGAGGGGTTACGGGATCGGGAACGGGGACGCGGTGGCTGCCTCGGGGCCGTCGAATGCCTGCTTTAGCCGGATCATGTCTATCGTGACGTCGCAGATGAATCGCTGGTACATGAAGAGCAGCCCGGTCAGGCCGGCGATCTCCGAAGGGGAGCACGAGTCGGCAAGCGCGTCTCGGCCGATCCCTGCAGGGCTCGGAAAACCACGGACCTGCTCACGAGCATGCACGAGCAGTGTCCGGGCCACCGCGTCGTAGACTTCGGTGCGGACGACTGGCTCGAGTGCCTCATCAAGCGCGAGCCGGAGGTAGTCCGGCCAGTTGGCAAGAACCCGGTAGTCGCTGGACGCGCCGTGGTGGAAGTGCAAATCGGTGACCCGCTTGAAGAGCGCCTGCACCTTGGGGGATGCGGTGTCCTGGTCGACGAGCTGGAGCGAGGTGACTCCCTCGGGGAAGCCGTGCGGTATCGGGACCGCATCCTCCGGGGAGCGGTCCGCTCCACCGGAGGGCCGGTCCTGGATCGCCTCAGACCAGGCGGTGATGAGCAACAGGTATTTGGGGTTGCCGTAGTTGAGCGCGTCGAGCGCGTGCCGCACCGCGTCGATTCGTGCGTCATCCCATCCCGATTCCCGCAGCCTCGGCCGGGGGTCCGGCGGATTCGGCCCAGGAAGTAGGGATCGCTCGCGCAGCGCATCGGCGGCCCGCTCCGCATATCGCGTCGCGAAGTTTGGCTGGGCCGCGCGCCAGGCGAGCGGCAGGTAGCTGGGGAAAGTGGCGAGGAC
>JADDPM010000234.1 GCA_016781885.1 Rubrobacter sp. | reverse complement strand
CCCGCTGCATCCCGGGTTGCGGCTGACGATGGCAGCAAATACACTGATCGTGTCATTCGGAAAAGGGAGGGGAGGAGCCTTGCGCGCGGGCGTGGTCGTGATAGTAGGGATTTATTTTGCAACCCTTATAGGATGGTCTGTATACAATTTCATCCGGAGCTACCGGAGGGGCGGTGACTCCGAGGAGAGCCGCTATGTAGGCAGCCGGACCTTCGGGGCCGGAGCGCTGGTCGCTACCCTCGTGGCGGCCTGGGCGAGCAACTACACGCTGCTGGCCGCCGCCGAGAGTGGCTTCAACTATGGCATATCGGGACCCATCTGGTACGCCCTCGGGGTGGGGCTGCCTATCCTCTTCTTCGTTTGGCCGATCAACATCGTGGCCAGGATAAGGGAGTCGATGCCCGAGGGGGTGACGATGATCGAGTACGTGGGCAGGCGCTACGATGAGAAGTCTCGATTGGTGGCCCTGATTACGGTGCTCCTCTCCAGCGTCATCTACATCGTCTCGGTCATACTGGGAGTCGGGATCGTCCTCTCTTCGCTGCTCAACATCGGGTCGAACACGGCCGTCGTCGTGGGCGGCGTGGTGCTGATCGTCTACACGGCGTTCGGTGGCTTCGAGGCCACGGTGCGATCCCACGTCTACCAGCTGGCCATAGCCGGGCTCGGCGTGATCGTGGCGCTTGTTCTGACGGCCCGCGAGGTGGGGTTGGGCCAGTTCGTGGCCAACATTCCCCAGAACAGGCTGAACGTCCTCGAGTGGGGCCCTTTGGGCATGGTGGACTTCTTCCTCGCGCTCACGGCCCTCACCATAGCCTCCCCGATCATCTGGCAGAGGTTCTTCGCTGCGAGGGACACGCAGGCGGCGACACGCTCCATCTGGTGGTTCCCTGTAGCCTGGATGCCCTTCGCCGTGGGGTCGGGGATCATGGGGATGGCCGCCTTCAGGTTGATCCCCGACATAAGCCCCAGCTCGGCGGCGACCCGGCTGGTCGTGGACCTCTTCCCGACGTGGGCCGCTGTCTTGTTCCTGCTCGGGGGACTGGCGCTGGTCTTCTCCTCGGGGGACGCCGCCATCAATAATGTCGCCTCGATCGTGCAGGTGGACATCCTCGACAACTACCTCGGGCTTTCCCTGAGCCGCAGGCAGAACCTCTACCTAAGCTTTGCGCTCCAGATAGGCCTCGGGGTGATAGGGGTCGTGGGGGCCCTGGCCTTCGAGAGCATTCTCGGCCTACTCGTGCTGAACAGCGCCGTCAACATAGCCCTGATCTTCCCGCTCTACCTGGGGCTGGTCTGGGCGGGCGCAACGTCGGGCGGGGCATTCTGGTCCATCCTGCTCAGCCTCGGCATAGGGGGTTCGATGCTCGCCGCCGGGCAGGGACCCCTGGCCAACCTCGTGGCGTTGCTCGTCTCCTTGGTCGTGTTCGTCGGACTTTCGTACTTCTCCGCCTACAGGGTCAGGCAGGCTCGGGAGGGCGGGGACGGGCAGAAGGCCGTGGGCTTGGCGTCGAGAGTAGTCGTGGGGGCCGTGGTCGCAGCCGCCATCTACACGGTCCTGTACGTGCTGGCGACTGTGTTCGAAAACGCCGTCTGGGAGATCCCTGCGGCGGTCATGTACCCGCTCTACGTTTACGCCTTCATCGGATGCCTGGCCATGGTAGTGGTGTTGCCGATCTTTGCGTTAAGACGGAGCAAGTGAGGTGAAGAGATGAAGATTCTGGTCTCGGGCTTCGAGCCCTACGGAGAGATGTCGGTCAACCCGACCCAGGCCCTGGCCGAGGAGGCGAAGAACTTCGACCTCGACGGGATCGAGGTCCACTCGGTCCTCCTGCCGGTCAACTACGACGAGTGCGCGGAGCGGCTGGTGGAGGAGGTAGACCGCCTCTCACCCGACGCGGTCGTCTCCTGCGGACTCTACCCGGGTAGAACGGCAGTCACTCCGGAGAGGGTCGGCATCAACGCCAAGGACACCATGGCCGAGGACCCCATAGCGGACAACAAGGGCAGGATGCCCGTGGACGAGCTGATAAATCCTGATGGTCCCGACGCCATCTTCTCGATGCTCCCGTACCGGCGCATCGTCGAGAACCTCCGGGTCGCCGGTATTCCTTCCTTCGTCTCCAACACGGCGGGGTCGTATATCTGCAACAATACCCTTTACGGCGTCCTGGACCACGTCAAGAAGAACGACCTGCCGATC
>JADDPM010000233.1:331-2213 GCA_016781885.1 Rubrobacter sp. | reverse complement strand
CACGCTGATCTTTGGCCGCATCGAGATAGGCTTCGACCTCTGCTTCGAGTGCCTGGGCCAGCATTCTCCTCGCTCCCTGGCGGGCGATCTCATCGAGGTCGAGCATGAGCTCTTCACGCGCCATCTTGTCCTGATGTACTCTGAACATAGCGGTGTATCCTTCCCACCGGCGTTGGCGCGCCGGCCTTTTGGGTTACCTTCTTGGGAAGGTACACCGCGTGCCTTACGAAATCTCCGATCCACAACTTTTGAGCATATCTCGATTGGCGATCATTCTAGCGTCTATCCTTTAGAGATCCGATCCTGTATGGCGGCAATAGATTAGGTGGATAAGGGTAAGAAACCGGAACGCCGGGTAGTCAATACATGTAAGGCGGTCGAGGAACAGAATCGGCGAAGGAGAACGTTAGCATCGGTTTAGAGCGCGTAGGCTGCTGTGTAGCAGCGGGCGGCATCGCCGGACCGGGGCAGCAGGAGGAGCCGGTAAGCAATTTTGTCGCGATCTACGGCACGGCGCCAAACGAGCGTATCGAGCCTTGTACGTATAAGACCGGGAGGTAACGTATGCCCGACCAAGAACGGGGAAATATCGACTCGACTTCCTTGGGCCGACAGAGCCCGCAAGGGAGTCAGCGGCAACTGAGCGAGTACAATTACGAGCACTTTCGGCCCAAGCATCTGCTCGCGGACCTCTGGCGGTCGGCTTGGGGCGAAGGGCTGCAACCCGGCGCAGAGGCCCCGGACTTCGAGCTGGAGACCACGGAGGGCGAGCGGATGCGCCTGAGCGACTTGCGCGGGCAGCCGGTGCTGCTGCACATCGGCAGCTACACCTGACCGATCACCACCGGCGCGGTCGCGCCGATGAAGCAACTCCACGAGTGGTACGGGGACCGGGTGCAGTTCTTGGATATCCTTATCCGGCAAGCGCACCCCGGCGAGCTTCGGGGGCCGTACCGGAGCTACGAAGAGAAAATGGAGGAGGCCCGAGAGTACAAGCGCGATGAGGGCATCGGGTGGCCGGTGCTGGTCGACGACTACGCGGGAACGGTGCACCGAACCTACAGCCGCGAGATGGCCGACCCCTCCTTGCTCATCGACTCGGAAGGGCGCGTGGCCTTCTACAACATGTGGACGCACGCGCCGACGCTGAAGGGGGCCATCGACGAACTGCTGGACCGGGGCGGTCGGGGGGCGCCGGTGGCCGGCGGCATAGATCGCGTGCCGCACCTCTTCGCCTCTTTCGTGGACGGCTACCGCGGTCCGGAGCGGGGCGGCAAGCGGGCGTTGCGCGAGTACGACACCGGGGGTTTCGGGGCCTCGACGTTGAGCTTTACCCTGAACAAGGCGAAGCCCGTGCTCGCGCCGATCGCGTTGCGCGCCACGCCGCTGCCCGTGGACGGAAGGCTTGCCCTGGGTGGCGGCTTTGCGGCCGCTGCGCTGGGCGCATGGTTGCTGCGCCGCCGAAACTAGACCTCCGAGGGAGCCGCGGAGCCCACGGCATCTTCGATAAAGAGTCCCGCACCCATGACCCGCGGTTCTGGGCGACGAAGAACCGTGGCTGTCCGGCGGCCCTCGCGGGGGCAGGGCTTGCGGGCGCGGCGTTCCCCCTGCCAAGGAGAAGCTGATTGAACCGGAAGAAGGAGGAGCTGATGAGGCCTGAAGAGTTGAGCCGCCAGCTGCGCGAGGGTTCGGGAGCGTTTCTGGCCCGACGGCGGAAGGTGGCGAGGTTGGCGCTCACCGCGGCGGGCTCGATGGGCCTGATCTCGCTCTACCAGCTAGGTATCATAAAGCACTTACCCGACCCGCCCCTGCCCGGCTTCGACTCGGACAAGGTAGATGCTGGGGCCGAGGCCTACTCCCGGTTCCAGACCTCGGACGGCCC
>JADDPM010000233.1:0-213 GCA_016781885.1 Rubrobacter sp. | reverse complement strand
TTACAGGCGGGCAAGCTCACTGTGGACCAAGTGACGAAGCACCGTGCCCTTTGCGTCTGGTGCCTCATCGCCGCGGGGGCCACCTTCGCCGCGGTACCGCTCGTGATCCCCGAAGCCCGCGCCGCTCTCCGCCACCTCCGGCGATAAAGGAGACCCGGAGGTTGCAACTTGGTATGGAGAAGACGCTACCACCACGGGTACTACGGTATAGAG
>JADDPM010000232.1 GCA_016781885.1 Rubrobacter sp. | reverse complement strand
GAGGTCGCGGTGGACATCCACACGGCCCGGCCCGGCATCGTGATCGGCAAGGGCGGTAGTGAGGTCGATGCTCTGCGCAACGAGTTGCAGAACCTCACCAAGAAGAAGGTGCAGGTCAACGTGCGCGAGGTTTCTCGTCCGGAGATCAACGCGCAGCTAGTCGCCGAGTCCATCGCCGAGCAGCTCGAAGGGCGGGCCGCGTTCCGGCGGACCATGAAGCGGGCTCTTACTAGCGCTATGCGGAGCGGGGCCGAGGGCACCAGGATACGGTGCGGCGGCCGGTTGGGCGGTATCGAGATGAGTCGTGAGGAGACCATCTCCGAAGGGCGGGTGCCGTTGCACACGCTCGACGCCGATATAGATTACGGCTTCAAGGAGGCAAAGACCCAGATGGGCCAGATCGGGGTCAAGGTCTGGATCAACCACGGGGTTCACGAGGATGAGCTAGGGGGAGGTAGGTAAGCGATGCTGGTACCCAAGAAGCTCAAGTACAGAAAGCCTCACCGGGGCAGGATGCGGGGCCTGGCGAAGGGCGGCACCGAGGTGCAGTTCGGCGAGTACGGGCTGCAGGCGCTGGAGGCGTCCTGGATCACCAACCGCCAGATAGAGGCCGCGCGTATCGCGATGACCAGGAAGATCAAGCGTGGCGGGAAGGTCTGGATCAACATCTTCCCTCACAAGCCGGTTACCAAGAAGCCGGCCGAAACCCGGATGGGTAGCGGCAAGGGTAGCCCCGAGGGCTACGTCGCGGTCGTCAAGCCTGGGCGCGTTATGTTCGAGATGAGCGGGGTGAACGAGGAGTTGGCGCGCGAAGCAATGGCTTTGGCCGCCCAGAAGCTCCCCATAAAGACCCGTTTCCTCGTGCGCGGAGGTATGCAGTCGTGAAGGTGGCCGAGGTCAGGGAGATGGGTGTCGAGGAGCTTGAAAGGCGTGTCACCGAGACGCGGCGCGAGCTTTTCAACCTGCGCTTCCAGCACGCAACCGGGCAGTTGGAGAACACGGGACAGCTCAAGGAGGTCCGGAAGAACATCGCCCGGCTCCTGACCGTCCTGCATCAGAAACAGCGGGAGAACGCATAGTGACGGAGGAGAGAGAGAATCAGGCGGTCATAGGCGAGGCCGAGGAGGCAGGCCTCGGGGAGAGCCCGGACAAGGGTCCGGCGCTCGACCAGGACGAGGGCCCGGTACAGGACCCGCACTCCGGCCGGAACAGCCGCAAGGAGCGGGTCGGTCTCGTCGTCTCCGACAAGCCGAACAAGACCGTGACCGTCTCTGTCGAGACGCTGGTGCGGCACCCCTTGTACAAGAAGCGTGTGAGGAGTTCAAAGAAGTTTATGGTCCACGACGAGCGCAACGAGGCTCGGGTCGGGGACACCGTTAGGATCATCGAGACCAGGCCGCTCTCGGCGCGCAAGCGGTGGCGTCTGGGGAACATCGTATCGAGGGCGGAGTAGTGATACAGAACGAGACACGACTAAGGGTCGCGGATAACTCGGGGGCGAGAAGCCTCTTGACCATCCGGGTCATGGGTGGTAGCCGCCGGAGGAGCGCCGGTATCGGGGACGTCATCGTCGCGGCCGTGAAGGAAGCGACGCCGGGCGGTGCGGTCAGGAAGGGTGAGGTCGTAAAGGCCGTGGTCGTCAGGACGAAGAAGGAGACGCGGAGGGATGACGGATCGTACATCCGGTTCGGCGAGAACGCGGGTGTCGTTATCAACAACGACGGCGCGCCGCGCGGGACGCGTATCTTCGGTCCCGTCGCCCGCGAGCTCCGGGACAAGGGGTACACGAGGATCATCTCGCTCGCCCCGGAGGTGCTGTAGAAGATGGGTCTGAAGATAAAGCGCGGGGATACGGTCGTCGTGATCTCCGGCAAAGAGAAGGGCAAGCGCGGCGAGGTCGAGCGGGTAATACCGGCTAAGAGCCGGGTCGTCGTGAACGGCGTCAACGTGAGGACGCGCCACGCCCGGCCGAGCCAGAACAACCAGGAGGGGCTCTATACTTTCGCGGCTCCGATGCACGTCTCGAACGTGATGCTGGTCGACCCGAATTCCGGGGAGCCTACGCGAGTAGGGTACAGGTTCACGGACACCGGCGAGAAGGTCCGGGTCAGCAAGAAGTCCGGGAAGGATATCGAATAGATGGCGAGGATGAAGGACAGGTACCGGGAGGAAGTCGCCCCGGCCTTGAAGGAGAGGTTCAACATAGAGAACCCCATGCGCATCCCGAAGCTG
>JADDPM010000001.1 GCA_016781885.1 Rubrobacter sp. | reverse complement strand
TCGAAGGAGACGGCCGTCCGGGTCGAGGCCTCGAAGAAGGCCAGACAGACGGTCTTACCGGCGAGGGGCCGTTCCGCGTGCGCGCCCGCACCGTAGGCCCGGGCGAGGTCCAGGACCTCCTTTAACTCTCCCCTGTTTACGTCTTCGAGGGTGAGGAAATCTCTAGCCTGCAACCCGGACCACCCCATCCCCTCCATCGGTCTCGACGAGGCTGACTTGCACGGTCTCCTCGCGGCTTGTCGGGGCGTTTTTTCCGACATGGTCCGCGCGGATAGGCAACTCCCGATGGCCCCGATCCACGAGTATCGCGAGCCGTATCGCCGCCGGACGCCCGAGGTCTAGCAGGGCGTCCATCGCCGCCCGCGCCGTCCGCCCGGTGTAGAGGACGTCGTCCACAAGCACGACCGTCTTGCCGGACACGTCAAACGGCACGTCACTCCCCCATAGCTCCGGCTCCGCACCTTGCTCAGTGCCCGCTGCCTTCCGGTCGTCCCGGTACAGTGTTATGTCTAGTGCTCCTACCGGGACCCGCAGACCCTCGAAGTGCTCGATGTTCTGCGCGATCCTCTGCGCCAGCGGCGCCCCACGCGTCAACACCCCGACCAGCGCCAATTGGTCGAGGGAGGTTGCGTTGCGTTCGAGAATCTCGTGCGAGATGCGTCGCAGGGAGCGGGAGATACCGTCTCGAGACAGGACTTCGGAGGGTGCTGACCCACCGGTGGGGGTGTGCTGGCGTGCGCCGGCGCTCAATCGTCCCAAGGTCTTTGCCTCCTTCGCGCCTCACTGGACGCCGTTAAAGGAATCGGTAGTCCTTGAGAAGCTACCAGAGGGGTAAGGCGCCGTCAAGCAGCGAAGCCCGGGTCCAACATCCGGGCCGCCTCACACAGGTCCTCGGGGATCGGGGCCTCGAACTCCATCGTCTCCCCGGTGGCCGGATGCATGAAGCTCAGGCGCTCGGCGTGGAGCCAGAGGCGGCGGCCCGGAACGGGCTCGCCGTAGAGCGGGTCGGCGTAGATGGGGTACCCGATAGCCGACAGATGCACCCGGATCTGGTGCGTCCTCCCCGTCTCCAGGCGCACGGTTAGCATCGAATACCCCGCCGCCTCGTGGACGACCTCGAAGTGCGTCACCGCCGGCCTCCCGACACCCGCCGCCATGAGAGTGGGGTTCTCGGGGTCTCTTCCCACCGGCGAATCGACCGTCCCCGTCGCCGGCAACTCCGTTCCGACGACCAGCGCTCGGTAGATGCGCCCCACCCGCCGCGCGGAGAGCGCCGCAACGAGCCCGGAGTAGGACTCCTCGTCCTTCGCCGCAACCATGAGCCCAGAGGTATCCCGGTCCAACCGGTGAACGATCCCTGGACGCTCCGGGTCCTCTCCTCCCGAGATGCCTTTATGAAGGAGCGCGTTGACCAGCGTTCCCGAGCGGTTCCCCGCGCCTGGATGTACCACAAGCCCGGCGGGCTTGTCCACCACCAGGAGATGCTCGTCCTCGAAGATCACCGGTACGCGTATCTCCTCGGCCGCGAGCCTCTGTTCCGTGATCCGAGCCTCGACTCGCTCTCCGGCGCGCGCCTTGTGAGAAGGCGTGGCCTCTTCACCTCCGACCAGCACGAGGTCGTGCTCGATCATGCGTCGAGCCGCACTCCGGCTTACGTCGAGACGCCGGGCGAGGAGCCTGTCCAACCGCTCCCCGGTCTCCTCCGGCCCAACCTCGAACCGCTCTACGGCACCGTCCAACTCGACCAACCTCTTCTAAAAAGAACGAGCCCCGGCGAAAGTTCCCCCGTGGGCGGCTACGGAACCCAGCCCTTCCCGGACAGTCCCGGCCTCCGCCCCGCGCACGAGCTTATCCCGGCTCGACACACCCTTGACTACGGCTATCTCAGATCGGGGCACCCCAAAGAGGGATGAAAGATAGCGTTCGATCTCCGCGTTACCCTTACCTTCGGTGGGTGGGGCAGCGATGGAGATTTTGAGAGCCTCTTCCCCGTAGAGACCTTTGACTTCGGTTCTCCTGGCCCCGGGTGAGACCCGGAGTTTTACGTAAACCCCGGCTTTCTTGGGGCGAACAAAGTCCCCGCCCTCAGCCACGTCGACGCAGGAAGCGGCTCGCCCGGAAGATCTTACGCTCCTCGTCTTCGTCACGCCCTGCGCCCCGTCCGAAGAACTCGTCGGCGGCACGGCCCTCACCCCGCCCGGCTGGTACGGGCTCCTCGTCCTCACGGTTTGCCTCCTCGGAGGTCCGGGGTGCAGGGGCGGGGACGTTCTGGGTTGTGGGCTGCTCGACATCCGCCTTCTCAGAAGGCGGGGTCGCCGGTACGGAAGCGCTCTGGGAGACGCTCTCGGTGCTGGACGGGTCTACCTCCGGCTCCTCGACCTCGGGCTGTGGGCCGCGCTCGTTCCCGCTCGTTCCGACGGCGGGGGTCGCAGCAGCCTCCATGCTCCGCGTCTCCTCCATAACGCCATCCTGCTGCGTAGAGTCGGTCTGGCCCGTATCGCTGGTCTGCTGAGCGGAGCCGGTCTCCGCGTGCCGGGTCTCCTCGATGCTCTGACCATCGTCTTGCGCGCCGCCGTACTCCCGGGTCGCATCGTCGTGATCCCTCCTTCTGGTCTCGGCGGCCTCGTGGGCGACGGCGATGGACTCCGTGTCGAGACGCTCGCGCAAGGAGGCCTCTATCTCCTTGGCTGAGGTGACGTCAACGTTGTCCATCACTGATATGTAGCTCTTGAGGAGGTGCCTGAAGTCGTTGGCGAAGTCCTGCTTCGCCTTGCGCAGGACCTCGTAGGACTCCTGCACCCGCTCGACCCGGGAGGAGGAATCAGCAAGGATGCGGTGCGATTGCTCCTTCGCCTCGCGTATGATCAGCTCCGCCTCCTTACCCGCGTTCTGGCGCAGGTCCCGCGCGACCTGCTGGGCCTGCACGAGAGCCTCCCGTATTGCGCCTTCCAGATCCTCGAACTGCTGCAAGCGGTCCTTCAAGCTCGCCATCTCGTCCGTAAGGCGCTTGTTCTCTGCGAAGGTGCGCTCGAACTCGTCCGCGACCTCGTCCAGAAAGTCGTCCACCTGGTTCGCATCGTAGCCGCGGAAGCCGCTCTTGAACTCCTTGCGCCTGATGTCAGTAGGTCTTATCGCCATTGGATCACCCCGTAACTGGTTCTATGAAGTTCCCGATTATTATCAACAACAGTGACCGCCCTATAGACAAACCAATGATAGCGACTAAGGGCGAGAGGTCCAGAGCGAAACCGCCGAGCTTCAGGCTCGGGATCACACTCCTTATCGGCATGAGGATCGGGTCCACGACGGCTCTCACCGCGCTGTAGACCGCCTGCATAAAGGGATTCGAGGGGTAACGCGGGAAGAAGCTGAACAGGATGGACGCAATTATGAACCCGAAGAGTATGTAGTACGCATAATTCACGATGTTTGCGAGCAACTGAGCCACGCTGAACCCGAAATAATCCTGCGCCAGCGCGAGCGCCGTCCACGATGCCGTCACCCCGCCAACCTCCGAGACTGTTCGGTTGCAGCCTCCACGCCGTCGTGCACGGCTCCCACAAACCCCGCTTTCTCCATCGCCACGAGCGCCGCCGCGGTCGTGCCGCCGGGCGTCATGACCTCATCCCGGAGCTGGTGCGCCGCCTTGTCCTTGAGCAAGACCGCCGTACCCTCTATAGTCCCGTTGACGAGCCTCCTCGCCGTCTCGCGCGGGATGCCCGCCCTGACGCCCGCCTGAACGAGGGAATCCGCGAAGAGCGCCACGTAAGCCGGCCCCGAGCCGTGCAGCGCAGTCGCCGCGTCGAAGAGTTGCTCCGGTAGCTCCATCACGTCGCCGACGTGGCCGAACATCTTAATCACCCTCGGAAGGTACGCTTCACCGGCCCCGTTTGCCGCCACTACCGCCGACCCCCTCCCCACGGCCGCACACACGTTCGGCATCACCCGCAGTACCGCCGCCCCTTCAGGCAGCCTATCGACGATAGCAGAGATCTGGATCCCGGCGGCCACGCTCACGACCGCCTTCTCCCCTACCTCTCGCGCGATACCTTCGAGCACCGTTGCCACGTCCCAGGGCTTTACGGCCACGACGATGACGTCGCTGAAGCGGGCGACCTCGAGGTTGTCGGACGCTAGCCGGATTCGTTGGTGCTCTTGCGTGAAGCGCCTGGCCTGCTCTTCGTAGGCGTCGCTAACGGTGAGTTCGAAGTCCTCGGAGGCGGCGAGCCGGGCAGCGAGAGAGCCCCCGATCCTGCCTACCCCGATGATCCCCACCCTCTTCAAGGAACTAGAGCTGATTGAAGAACGCCCTCTCGGCGAGCCGTTTGCGTTCCTCGGCGGAGACCTCGACGTTGCGCGGCGTCAATAGAAACACCCGGTTGGCGACACTTTGTATCTGCCCGTCTAGAGCGTAGGTCATCCCGGAGCAGAAGTCCACCATCCTACGACTGAGTTCTTGATCCGCCTGCTGGAGGTTCAGTATCACCGGCTGCTGGCGCTTGAAGCGGTCAGCCAGGGCCTGTGCGTCGTTGAAGCTCGCCGGGTTAACCACGCTCACCCGCGCCGGCGGCATCCTCTGGTCTGGAACGGCCCTCAAGTGCCCCTGCCCGCCCTGAGCACTATAGGAGCGCTCCCGGCTACCGGAGGCCTCACCGCCGAAGAGGTCACCAAGAGAGGTGCCGAAGGCTGAGGAGCGCTCCGTGCGGCCGAGGCGGCGGACCGCCGGACCCGGCTCGTCCTCCGCAACGTCGCGGCCTTGGGAATGGCGATCCTTCGCGTAAGGGGAGGATCGCCTCTCTTCATCGTCTTCGTAGTAATCATCTTCGTCGACGCCGAAGCCGAACCAAGCCGCAACGCGGTCGAGTTGATCTCTAACTCCCATCCAGCCTCCTCACGAACGGGCCTCTCCCGTCTCCTCGATCATGGCCCGCCCGATCCTGACAATGGTGGCCCCTTCTTCCACGGCGACCCTGTAGTCGTTGCTCATACCCATGGAAAGCTCCGAAAGGTCGAACTGGGAACCCCATCCTCTGAGTAGCCTATCACGAATCGACCGCAGTTTTACAAAAACATAACGCACATCTTTCGGCTCTTCAACTACAGGTGCCAGCGTCATAAACCCCCGAGCTCGCACCCTCTCCCCGGTCCGAGCCGCCGCCTCCAGCAAATGCTCGACCTCGCCCTCCCCAACCCCATACTTGGACTCCTCTCCGCTGACGTTGACCTGGAGCAAGACCTCAACTCCTCCCTCCGGCGCGCGTTTCGCCAACTCCTCGATAAGCCGTACCGAGTCCACCGAATGAATGAGGGCGACGCGAGAGACGATGTCCCTCACCTTGCGGCGTTGCACGTGCCCGATAAAGTGCCACTCGAACGCATCCCCGAACTTCTCCTGCTTCGAGACCAGGTCCTCGGCCTTGTTCTCCCCTAAAAGCTCGACCCCGGCCTTACCAAGCACCGCCATCTGCTCCGGCGAGTAGTACTTGCTGGCGATCAGTATCCTAGTCCCGTCCGGACCGCGCCCGCTCTTTTTGAGGGCCTCGGTGATATTTTCCCTCACCTCGCCCAGCCGCTCCCGGATGATCTCCTCCATCATCCTCACGCTGCTGCTCACCGCAGCGCCACCGCCGCCAGGTTGCGCCCGGTCTTCGGCCCCTCTTTGCGGTGTGAGTAGAACAGGTCCGGCCGGCACCCCGTACACAGTCCGAGGTCGTGGACCTCGCCCACCCCGGCCTCCTTCAGATCCCGCCGGATCGCCTCCGGCAGCGAGAGGTCCCGCCCGGAGACGACCCCCGCCCCGAACCTCCCGGCGAACCTCTCCGCTAGCTCCTCCGAAACCTCGTAGCAGCAGCCTCGTATCCCCGGCCCTATATAAGCACACACCTCCCCGTCCATGCCGCGCGCGGCCTTGCCGCTGATACCGGACAACGTCCCGCGCCACCCGGAGTGCACCATGCTCACGATCCCCTCCCCCACCAGCGCCACCGGCACGCAGTCTGCGATCGCGACGACGAGCGCGAAACCTCTCTCTCCTGCAACGAGCGCGTCGCCCTCGCCCGCGAAGCCTGGACCCTTCACCCTTACGATACCGTCCCCCGCAACCTGACGCACCCAGGCCGAGAGTCTCTCCCCCATGACGGTCTTTATACGCGAGAGGTTCCTGGTGACCGCTTCGGGCTCGTCGCCGACGAGGGTCGAGACGTTGAGGCTATCGTATGGAGGCTCAGAAAAGCCGCCCTTGCGAGTAAAGAACCATATCCGGGCGACTTCCGGCTCGGGTACGGGCGCGATGTAGCTCGCGCCGCCTGCCTCGCCGGTGTGCTCCTCCCACGGTACAGTCTGCAAGAAGCTGGGTTAGAAGCCCCGGCCCTAGCGGCGCCGGAGGAAGGCCGGGATGTCCAGGACGTCGCCCTCGGGCTGCTGCGAAGGAGGCTCCTCGCGAGTAGGAGAATCATTGGCAACAGCCTGCTCGTCGCGCCGTCTCGTGACGAGCCGCTGGTCAAAGCCCGTGGCGATCACCGTGACGCTCACGCGCTCACCGAATGTCTCGTCCACCACCGCCCCAAAGATCAGGTTTGCGTCCTGGTGGGCAGCGTTGTGGACGATCTCCGCAGCCTCGTTCACCTCGAAGAGCCCCAGGTCCTGCCCACCCGTGATGTTCAGGATGATCCCGGTAGCACCCTCGATGCTCGCCTCCAGCAATGGGCTCGAGATCGCCGTCCTGGCCGCCTCCTGGCCCCTATTCTCGCTGCTCGACTCCCCGATACCCATCAAGGCCGAGCCCGAGTTCTGCATGATCGTGCGTACGTCCGCGAAGTCCAGGTTGATGAGCCCCGGCACCGTGATGAGGTCGGTGATCCCCTGCACGCCCTTGCGCAACACGTCGTCGGCCATCTTGAAGGCGTCCATCATGCTCGTGCGCTTCTCTGCCACCTGCAAGAGCCTGTCGTTGGGGATGATGATGAGCGCGTCTACGTTCTCCTTGAGGCGCTTGATCCCCTCCTCGGCGTAAGTCGAGCGCCGCCGTCCTTCGAACGCGAACGGCCGTGTCACCACCCCGACCGTAAGAGCGCCGCTCTCCCGGGCGATCTTGGCGACGACCGGCGCCGCGCCCGTGCCCGTACCGCCGCCCTTGCCCGCCGTGACGAAGACCATGTCAGCGCCCTTCATCGCCTCCTCGATCTCCGCCTTGCTCTCCTCGGCGGCCTCCATCCCGACCTTCGGATCGGCCCCGGCCCCGAGCCCTCGCGTCAGCTTCTCGCCGATGTGGATCTTTATGTCGGCGTCGGTCATCTGGAGCGCCTGCGCGTCGGTGTTGACCGAGATGAACTCAACCCCCGATAGCCCGGAGTTGATCATCCGGTTCACCGCGTTGGTTCCCCCACCGCCGATCCCGACCACTTTTATTACCGCCAGATAGTTCGTACCCGAATCCAACATATTCTTCTAACCCTTCGTCCTTAGCTTCTCCCGCCCGCCTCCGGCTTGCCCCTTACGGCTCCCCCCGGGCCATCCTCCCCGAAGAAACCGAACCACTCTTTGACAGCCGATACTATGCTACCAAAACTGGTTGCCCTTGCACCTTTACTCTTTTGTCCAGGGTCACCGTTTTTCGCGGCGAAGTATAACAGACCTACAGCCGTTGAATACTGAGGCTTGCGTACAGGTACAGAGTCCCCCTTTATACGGCGAGGTGTAGCGATCCTGGTCCGCATGCCCAGCACCTTCTCGGCGAGCTCGTCCATACCCTCTAACAGCGAGCCGCCGCCGGTGAGGACCGCCCCGCCGGGCAGGAGATTGCGGACCCCGGCCTTCTCCAGAGAGTCGCGAGCGTACTCCAGAACCTCATAGGCACGGTACTCGAGGATCTGACTGATAAACCGGGCGTTATAGTGCTTGTCTTCGAGCTTTACGGCGGCGACGTCATCGATGGTTTGGGAGAGGACGGTTCCGTACCTGAGCTTGAGGGCGTCGGCGGTCTCGAAGGGGATTTTTAGCCCGTAGGCTACGTCGGCGGAGAAGCTCTCGCCGCCGAGGGGGATCACGTCCGTGTGCGTGAGAGCGCCGCGCAGGAAGCTGGCGATGTCCGTCGTGCCGCCTCCGATGTCTATGAGGGCGACGCCCATCGAGCGATCCTCGTCAAGCAGGCAGGCATCGCTGGAGGCGAGCGGCTCCAGGACGACCTGCGAGACCTTGACGCCGCAGTCCTCGACCGCTCCGAGGAGGTTCTGGATGCCGGAGATGGCGCCAGCGACCACATGCGCGCGCATCGTCACCTTCCTTGCGGCGAGCCCGACGGGCTGCGTGACCCCCTCCGCGCCGTCGAGGACGAAGGAGCGCGGAACAACGTGTATGACTTTTTCGTCCTCCCCGACATGCATCTGACGGGCCTCGGTCTCCAGCCGCTTGCGGAACCGCCCCGTGATGGTCCGGTTGCGTGCCCGGTTGAGGAGCGTAACCTCGGTGTTAAAGGAGGAGATGTGCCCGCCGGCGATGCCGACGCTTACCGGCACGCCGCGCGGGAACCCCCCGCACTCCTCGATCGCGGCGGTTACCGACTCGGTCGTAGCCTCCCGATCCACGACCATGCCGCGCCTGAGGCCGTGGCTAGGCGCCTCCCCCAGGCTCAAGACCTCGGCCCATCCCCGGCGGCCGTCAGCACGGCCGACTATGGCCACCACCTTCGTAGTGCCAACGTCGATCCCGTAGACCAGCTTCGACGCCACGGGTACCTGCTAACCGTCCGACTTCTCGGGGCCGACCACGACCCGATCCGGCGAGCGGAGATCGAAGTAGGCTGCCTCGGGATGCTTTTCCATGAGACCCTTCAGGACCCTGGCCTGCCCGTCCCCCACACCCCCTGCGAAGAGTACGCGGTAGCCCTCGGCGGTCGTCTCGATGCCCTCCGCACCCACCGCGTCTACCGAGTCGAGCGCTACCCCGTTCCTCTCAAGCACCTCGCCAACCGCCAAGATCTCCTCCAACTGCGTCTCGTCGAGCCTGAGCCGCGTAAGACCAGGCCCTCCGAACCCCGGGAGCTCCGTTCCATCCGCCGCCAGCACGATCCTACGGCCCCCCAGGTCTGCGTCGAGCACGGCCCTGCGTTCTTCAACCTCAACCGTAACTATACCGGACTCCCAATCTTTAAGCACCTCCGCACCTTTAACCCAGAGATTAGCCTCTATCTCACGCTCCAGGGTTGCGGTATTCAGGGAGGGAAGGCTTGCGTAGCGCGGGAGGGCCTCCCACGCTATCCTTTCGGGGAACATGCGAGCGCCCCGAACCTCTACACCGGCCACGGGGAAGAGGAGGTAGGAGGCGGTGAGAGCGGTCAGAGCGGTCAGAGCGGCGACGGCGAAGGAGATCCCTATGGCCCGGATCAAGTTTAGCGGGGAGAGCCGCTCCAAGTCGTTCCGCCCTTCTCCTATCCCAGCATCCCCAGCAGCTCGTCGCCGACCCGCGAGACGTCGCCGGCGCCCATAGTCAGCACGGTATCCCTCGGTTCGGCGATGATGCGCAGTACACCAGAGATGTCGTGCTGATTTGGGATGTAGTAGACCTCGGGGCGCGGGTGGGTCTCGCAGACGGCGTCAACGATGAGCTTGCCACTCACCCCCGGCTGAGGCATCTCGCCCGCGCCGTAGACGTCCATGACGAGGACAGCGTCTGCCGCGGTCAGTGCCTCGCCGAACTCGCGGTATAGGGTGCGGGTACGCGAGTAACGGTGCGGTTGGAAGACCGCTATTACCCGACCCTCCGGCTGCCTCGTCCCCCGCGCCACCTCCAGCGTCGCCGAGAGCTCCGTCGGGTGGTGTGCGTAGTCGTCGACTACGCGGATCTCGCCGCGCTCCCCTTTGAGCTGGAAGCGTCGTCTCACGCCGGAGAAGCTCTTCAGGCTCGCGGCAGCTTCATAAGCGTCATGGCCAAGCCAGCGAGCGACCCCGGCCGCTGCCAGGGAGTTCAGGACGTTGTGTCTCCCCGCGACGCCCAGCTCCACGACGCCTCGCTCCTCGCCATCCTCCATAAGGACGTAGGAGTTGGGGGAGAGAATCCTTGCCTGAAGATCCCCGCCAGCGAGACCGTAAGTCGTAACCGGGCAGGAGGCGAGGGCGGCGAGTCGAAGACAGTTCGCGTCGTCGGCGCAGGTGACTAGATGGCCATCGGGCAGTAGGGCGGCGACGAACTTCTCAAAGGTCGAGATGACGTCGTCGAGGGAGGAGTAGAAGTCCGGGTGGTCGAACTCGACGTTAGTGACGACAGCGGCCGACGGTTCGAGGTAGAGGAGCGAGCGGTCGCTCTCGTCGGCCTCGGCGACGAAGAGGTCCGAAGCCCCGGCGACTACGTTGCTCCCGATGTCGTTCAGCTCGCCGCCAATCAGGGCGGTGGGGTTCTCGCCCAGAGACTTGAGGGCGTGGGTGGTCATGCTCGTGGTCGTGGTCTTACCGTGGGTACCCGCAACGGCGACGCTCCGCCCGCCCGCGAGGATGCGGGAGAGGGCCGCTGCCCGGGGGACCACCGGGATCGAACGGCGGTGGGCTTCGAGAAGCTCCGGGTTAGTCGAGGGGATGGCGGTCGAGATCACTACCTGCTCCGCGCCCCCGACCTGGTTGGCGGCGTGACCGACGTAGATTTTTATGCCTGCCTCCTTCAGCCGCCTCGTGTACGGCGACTCCTTGAGGTCCGAGCCGCTAACCTCATGCCCGTTTTTGTGCAAGATCTCGGCGATGCCGCTCATCCCAGCGCCGCCGATCCCGATCATATGTATCTTCATCTTGAGTTTCCTTTCGTCTCCGTCGCCACAGCGTTCGCCGCTTCAAGCAGCCGGTCGGCGACCTCGTCCGCGGCTCCGAGCGTCGCGAGGGCGTGCATGTTCTTCGCGAGCCTTCCCCGCCGCTCATCGTCTTTGAGCAGGGCCTCGACGCGGTTCCGCATGGTGCCGGCGGTCACCTCGTCGTCGAGGAGGAGTTCGCCTGCGTCCCTGTCGGTGAAGTAGCGAGCGTTGTGGAGCTGGTGATCGGCGGTGGCATAAGGGTAGGGGACGATGATCGACGCCCTCCCGACCGCCGCCACATCGAAGAGCGAACCCGCCCCCGCCCGCGTTACCACGACGTCCGCGGCGGCCAGCGGGTACCAGAGCTCGTTCTCGTAAGCCACGATCCTGTGCCGCGAGTTATCGGTCGAGAGGCGGGCGAAGTCCCTTCTGCCGGAGATCTGATAGACCGAGTACGGCGTTGTGTCCCCGAACGCCTCGGCGGCGGCGAGGTTCAGCTTCAAGGCGCCGCCGCTGCCGCCAAAGACCAGCACGACCGGCGGCTCGAGATCGAGCCCCTTCAGCGCCTCCTCTTTGGACGTTCTCGAGAACTCCTCGCGAGTAGGCATCCCGACCGGGACGGCGTCCTGGAGGCGTTCAGAGGCAGCCGGAAAGGTTACGAGGACCCCTCGCGTAAACCGGGCCGCGAAGCGGTTGACCCTGCCAGGGACGGAGTTCTGTTCATGCAGGAAGGTCGGAATCTTCAGCGCGCTCGCCGCGAGGACGGCCGGGGCGCTCGCGTAGCCGCCGACGCCGAGCACCGCTCCGGGGCGGAGCTCTTTCAATATCGCGCGGCACCTGAGTACAGCTTTGAGTAGGAGTAGGCTGGCGCGAGCGCGGGCGGCGGGTCCGCCCGAGAGGCTGGCGAGTGGAAGGGCGTGCAGAGGGTAGCCCGCCTCCGGGACCAGGGTTGCTTCGATTCCGGCGGTCGAGCCGACGAAGCGTACTTCTGCGCCTCGAGCGCGCAGCTTATCCGCCACGCACAGCGCGGGGATCGCGTGCCCCCCCGTTCCACCGCCGGCGATCAGAACTCGCGGGCCTCTGCTTTGCGCGTCCGCCTGTCGTGACCCCGCGGGGTCTGGCCTCTCTCGCAATCTCACCGTCCTCCGATATTCGGTACAGGATCCCGACGGCGGCGAAGCAAACGAGCACGCTGGAGCCGCCGTAGCTTACGAAGGGAAGGGTTATCCCGGCCAGAGGGATGGCGCCCATCGCCGCCCCGACGTTGAAGGACGTCTGGACGGCGAACATCGTCGCGATCCCGGCCGCCATGCACCTGCCCATAATCGAGGGCGCGTTCAGTGCAATGGCGAACCCCCCGAGCGCGAGGAAGCCGAAGGCTCCGATAACGAGCACCATCCCCAACAGGCCGAGCTCCTCCCCGATAAGCGCGAAGATCATATCCGTCTGCGCTTCGGGAACGACCACGCCTCCCTCCCCCGCGCCTGCCCCGGCCCCGAAGATGCTGCCCGCCTTTATAGCGACCATGGACTGCACGATCTGGTACCCCGACCCATCCGAGACGCTCCACGGGTCAAGGAAAGTGAGGAAGCGGGCGCGCCGGTAGGGCTCCAGGAACATCGCCCCGAAGAGCGCCACGACCGCCGCCGCCCCTGCTAGCAGCAGGTCGCTCGTCCTGAGCTCCGAGGCCCACAAGACCCCGGCCGCGCCCGCCGCGACTACAACCGAGGTGCCAAAGTCCGGCTCGACGAGCACGAGCACGAAGAGCAGGCCCACGGCGAGCACCGGCCAGAGCGGCAGGCCGGAGCCCGGCCTCACCCGGGCGACGGCGCAGGAGAGCAACAAGATCCCCGCTAGCTTCGCGAACTCCGCCGGCTGGAAGTTTACCGGGCCGAGATCTAACCACCTCCTCGCCCCGTAGACCTCCAACCCTATGCTCGGTATGAGAACGAAGACGAGGCTTACCAGAACGGCTACGTAGAGATAGGGCGAGAGCCTGCGCCAGGAAGTGTAGCGTACTCTACTCGCAATAAAGAACGCTGCCACCCCGAGCGCTAGGTGGGCGAAGCGCACCACGAGGTAGTACGTCCCGTACTCCTTGGCGGTCGCCGAGTAGACCATGACGTTCCCGAGCAGGGCGAGCGCCAGCGCCACTACGAAGAGGTTGGTCCGGAGCGTCGTCATCGTCCGACCCCGCCCCCTGCTCGCGCGAGCTCCGCGACCAGCACGGCGAAGGCCTCTCCTCTCAGGGCGTACCCGGTGAACTGATCGAAGCTCGCGCATCCGGGAGAAAGGAGCACCACGTCCCCCGGATGGGCGACTTTGTTCGCCCTGGCTGCCGCCGCAGCGAGGTCGGGCTCCAGGAAGAGGCAGACGCCCATACCCTCGCCCTTCTCCTCCAGGAATTCACAGATCCTGGGACCCGCCTCGCCCTGGGAGATCACCGCCCGGCAGCGCTCCATGTACGGCAGCACCTCGGCGAAGTCCGTCTCCTTCTCGGAGCCCCCGAGGATAAGTACCACTGGTCCCTCGAAGCTTGCTAGCGCCGCCGCGACGGACGCGGGGTTGGTCGCCTTGGAGTCGTCGACGTAGGTCACACCTCCGCGCTCGGCCACGACCTGCATCCGGTGTGGCTTGAGCCGATACCCTAGCAACCCCTCCCGGATACCATCCAAACCGATCCCGAGCCTCTCCGCCGCCGCAGCCGCGAAGAGCGCGTTCTCGTAGTTGTGCGGCCCGACGAACGGCAACTCCTCGACGGCGGCGATACCATTCCCTCGCAGCGTCAAACGGCCGCCCGCGACGCCCGTCTCCCCCTCCCCGACGACCAGCGTCTCCGCTGCCAACCTTCCGGCAGCACCCCTCCCCACAGGATCGGCTGCGCTTACGAGCGCGAGATCCCCCGCCCCTTGGCCATCGAAGATGCGCAGCTTGTCTGTGGCATACTCCTCGAACGAGGCGTGCCAATTGAGGTGGTCCGGGCGGATGTTGAGCAGTGCCGCCACGCCGAAGCCTAGATTTTCCATGTAGTGAAGCTGGAAAGATGAGACCTCCAGGAGGAGCAGGCCCGCGTCGCGAACTTCGTCCAGACAACCGGTCAGGGCACGCCAGGAGTTGCCGGCGACGGCGTGCGGGACCTCGGAGACGGCTAGGATGGCGCGCAGCATGTCAACCGCCGTCGTCTTCCCGTTCGTCCCGGTTATCGCCGCGACGCTGAGCTCTGGGCCGAGCAGATCCAGCCCCAGAGCGACCTCGGAAAGTATGGGTACCCCAGCTTCCTCGGCTGCGGCGAGCACCGCGTCGCGCGGCCGGACGCCAGGGCTCGCGATGATCCGGTCGAAGTCCTCCGCCAGGATCTCCGGCCCGGTCCCCAGACGTCCCTCGACGCCTAGTTTCGAGATGCTACTTCTGAGACGCTCTGAGTCGTTCGAGTCGGCGACGACAACCTCCTCGCCCTTTTCGAGGAGGGCGTGCGAGGCGGCGAGGCCGGATTCTCCGAGGCCGTAGACGAGCGTCTTCACAGGATGGCGTCGTTGTAGAGGGTGAAGTAGTAGATGACGAAGCCGGCGGCGGTAAAGGCGGCCTGCACGATCCAGAACCGCACCACTACCTTGTTCTCCTGCCAACCGGAGAGCTCGAAGTGGTGGTGGATCGGGGCCATCTTGAAGACCCGCCGCCCGGTCAGCTTGAAGAAGCCGTACTGTATGATGACCGAGAGTCCCTCTATTACGAAGAGCCCCCCGATGATCGGCAGCAACATCTCTGTCTTGGTGATGACCGCCGCCGCCGCCAACACCCCGCCGATGGCGAGCGAGCCCGTGTCGCCCATGAATATCTGCGCCGGGTGGGAGTTGTACCAGAGAAACCCAATGATAGCCCCGACCATCGCCCCGCAAATGATCGCCACGTCGTACTGCCGCTCCAGGAACGCGATGGCCGTGTACGCGAGCAGCGCGATGCCCCCCGCCCCCGCCGCGAGCCCATCGAGGCCATCGGTGAGGTTCACGCTGTTCGTCGTGCCGACGATGACCAGCAGCATCAGGAAGCTGAAGAACGCTATCCCGATAACCCCGGGACCGAGCACCAGATTCTTCTCGAAGCCGGGGATGATGACGTTCTGGGTCACGCCAACGTAGCGCAGCGCCATGACGTCCGCGACGACGACGGCTAGAGTCAGGAGCAAGAACTTGTAGCGCACGCTCAAGCCCTCGTTGCGCCTGTTGGAGATCTTCTGCCAGTCGTCGTAGAGCCCGATCCCCGCGACCGCCGAGACGAGCAACAACGTCGTCAGCGTCGCCAGGTTCGGCCGCGCCACGACCAAGAGCGCCGAGACGAGCCCCACCAGTATGACCACCCCGCCCATCGTCGGCGTGCCCTGCTTGATGAGGTGCGTCTGAGGTCCCTCCTCCCGCACGAACTGCCCGAACTTCTTGGTCTGCAAGAACTCTATGAACTTCGAACCCAGGGTGACGGTCACCGCGAAGGCGATCGCCGCCGCCAGGATAACGCTAAACAAGAGATAGCCTCTCCTTCAACTTTCGGGTCAAACGGTCTAATCCTACACCCCTTGACCCCTTGACGACTACATAGTCGCCCCTGCGCAGCGTGGCGTGTAGCCCCTTGGCCGCCACCTCCGCGTCCTCGTAGAACAGCGTTTCACCGGGGAAAGTCTCAGCGTACCAACGGGCCTCGTCCCCCACGCACACCAACAGGTCCACCCCGACCTCCTCCGCGAGCCGTCCGGCCTCCCGATGATACTCCCTTGCCCCGGCCCCGAGCTCGAACATCCCGCCGAGAACGGCGACGAGGCGACGATTCTGCCGCCTCGCCCCCTCCGCTCCATACCTCAAGACCGCCGCGACCGCCGCTGGCGAGGCGTTGTAGGAGTCGTCGTAGACGAGTATGTCGTCGCGCAGACGGTATACCTCTCCCCTCAGACCCGTCCGCCGCAGCCTCTGCAGCCCCCGCGCGCACTCCTCCGGCCGCAGTCCCAAAGCCAGAGCGCCTCCAACCGCCGCCAGCAGCGGCTCGACGAGGTGCGTCCCGAAGACGGGGCTCTTGACCTCGACCTGATGTTCCTCCGAGCCTTCCCTGACGTGCAGGCTAAAGTAGAGACCGCTCTCGAGTTCCGAAGTATACGTCGCCCACAGGTTGGCCCTATGGTCGGGACCGAAGGTCAGGCGCCGCGCCAGTTCGCGCCTCGGCCCCGTCGCCGCCGCCGGCACGCTCAACGGCGAGACGAGCGTTCCGTGATCGGGGAGGGCCAGGGCGAGCTCGCCCTTCGCAGCGGCCAGCCCTTCGAGGTCCCCGAAGGAGTCCAGGTGGACCGGCGAGACTGCCGTGAGGACGCCCACGCTGGGTGGTGCGATCTTGCAGAGATGGGCGATGTCTCCTTTATGGGTCGCCCCCATCTCCAAGACCAGCACCTCCGTCTTCTCGTTCGCGGCGAGAACCGTGAGGGGGAGCCCTATCTCGTTGTTGAAGTTCCCGGCCGTCGCCGAGACTTTGAGGCCGTTGGCGCGAAGGATTGCCTCCAGTGCGTCCTTTACCGTGGTCTTGCCGACTGTGCCCGTGACCCCGACGACCGTCGGGGCGCCCTCTCGGACGAGGCTCCACCGGGCCAACTCCTGCAGCGCTGACAGGGGATCCTCGACCACCACAGTCGGCCCCGAGAGCGGACGGGAGGCCACCGCCGCGACCGCCCCCCGAAGATGCGCCTCCGGAGCGAAGTCCGCGCCGTCCACCCTCCCCTTGAGCGCGAAGAACAGGTCCCCGCGGCGCACGGAGCGAGAATCTACCGAGGCTCCCGTCGCGAGCGCCGTCTCGTCCCCGCCTACCAGGGAGCCGCCGACGGTCTGCACTATCGATTTCAGGGAGACGGGTTTCAACGGAACCTGTCCTCCTTCTTCGCGTCCTGGGCGGGGGTAGGGTCGGGCGGCGGGGGTTCGTCCTTCGTGCTCGCGCGATCCGGGGGAACGTTGAAGTATCCCAAAGTGAAGCCCATGACATCCTGGAACGCGGGGGCGGCCACGACCTCGCCAAAGAGATCCTTCTGCGGCTCGTCCACCGCTATGAGGATAAGATACCTCGGGTCGCTGGCGGGGGCGAAGCCGATAAACGAGGTTATGTATTCATCGCCATAGGTCCCGGTCTTGGGGTCCACCTTCTGTGCGGTACCGGTCTTGCCGGCCACGGTGTATCCGGGGATAAGGGCGAGGTGCCCCGTCCCTTCGTCGACCACGCTCTGGAGCATCCCGCGTACTATAGTCGAGGTCTCCTCGCTTATCACCCGGCGTCCGGGCCCTTGCGGGGCGGCGTCCCGGGCCACGTAGGGCGTTACCTGCAGCCCGCCGTTAGCGAGAGCTGAGTAGCCGGCGGCGAGCTGCAAAGGCGTCACCGTCAGCCCCTGCCCGATGGGAATATTGCCGATGGAGGAGCCGCTCCACTCCTCGAACGGCGGCACCACCCCTATGTCCTCGCCCCAGAGGTCTACCCCGGTCGCCTCCCCGAATCCGAAACCTCTTATACGCTCGCTCAGGCGTTCTCCGCCGAGGAGTTGGGCGACCTGAATCGTCCCGACGTTAGTTGACTGCGCGAGGATACCTCCGGGGTTGAGGACTTTCGTCTCGTGCTTCTCGGAGTCGTATATCATTCTGTCTGCGACCGCGATAGAGTCCGGGACGATAAACGTGTCCTTTTCAGTGACCGCCCCTTCTTCGAGGGCCGCCGCCATCGTAAAAGCCTTGAACGTCGAGCCCGGCTCGTAGGGGTCGGTCAGGATCCGGTCTCGCTTATCCTCCTCGGGGGCCTCCCCGAAGTCGTTGTTGTCGTAGCCGGGCGAGTTGGCGAGGGCCACTATCGCCCCGTCCTCGACGCGCATTACGAGCCCGAGGGCGCTCTTGCCCTCGTACTCCTCCGTGGCCCCAGCGAGCACCTCTTCCAACTCCTGCTGCACAGCGGTATCCACGGTCAGGTTCAACTCCTGTCCACCCTTGAGGGCCTCATCGTAGCGGGCCTCGACGCCGCCGTAGGCCATGTCGGTCCCGAGATAGCCAAGGAGCTGGCTGGCGAGAGCCCCGTTCGGGTAGACACGGATCTCGTCCGGCGAGATCGAGATGCCCGGTAAGTTTAGCTTCTGGACCTCGCGCGCCTCCTCGGGCTCGATCTCCTCTGCCACGACGCTATAGCCTGCGAGCTCGCCCTCGTCGTTCTCCTCCTCGAGTTTGCTCTCGATCTCCTCTACGTCGCCCGCCTTAGTTCCGAGTACCCCATCAAGGGCCTCGGCGGTCTCCTCCGCGTCCTCGATCTGGTACGGGGTGGCGATCACCTTCGCGGCGTCCAGGCTGGTTGCGAGAGGTTGTCCGTCTGCCGCGATTATGGCGCCCCTACCGGGGTTGCCGGACTGTTCGGAGGCGAGCGCCTCGTTGGAGAGGGCCCGGAAACGTTCATCATCCGCGAAGCTCAACTGCACCGCCCGCACCCCTAAAGAGACGCAGACCAAAGCCACGGCCCCCGCGACCACCCGGAGCCGCCAATGACCGACCCTCCTTCTCGGCCCCTCGCGCTCCGGCACGGACCTACGACGCCCCGACCTTCGACCTTGCGGGAACGGCACGACTCTCGCACCGGCGCGGGATCCGCCGCTCACGCGACCACTCTTGCGTCCCCGGTTATTCTTGCGGGGGCCTCCGATAGAGGGTCTCGTCGCGCCCCTCGGGCTTCTTGCCCCGGGGACGTTACTCGCCCGCTCCTTTTTTGCTCTCCTCCCCGCCATCTACTACGTCCTCCCCTTCGCTCCCGTAAGTCCCAAGATCCTTGCCGCCCGGGTCCTGCATTCCGAGGTCTTTTTTGGCCGACTCCCGGATGCTCCCCGACTCGGAGAGCTCCGCGACGCGCACCTTGAGCCTCTCACCCTCGGCCTCGGCCGCAGCCTTCTCCTCCTCGAGCCGGGCCACCTCTGCACCCGTCCCGACCGCCACGGTGTGCGTGTAGACGCTCCCCAGCATCAGCGCCACCGGAACCAACACGAGCGCTACAAACGCTCTCGAGGACCACGCGCCGCTCTTCCGCCCCTCAGGATTTTCGCGCCGGACGGAACGCTTCAGAGGAGACCGTACTACCGGCCTCCTCTGTGGCGCCGCCATCAGGAAGAGCCCGCCGGCGAGTCGACTCCGAGCGGCTCCTGGGTTCGCAGGGCTGAGCGCAGGCGGGCGGAGGCGCTGCGGGGGTTCTCCTCGATCTCCCGTTCCGAGGGCTTCCGCACCGCGCCCTTGCGGAGGATGGGCCGCGCCCCGCAGACGCATACCGGCAGCTCCGGCGGGCACACACACTGCCCGGCACGCTCAGAGATGAACCGCTTCACCATCCGGTCTTCCCCGGAGTGGAACGTGATCGCCACGATCCGCCCTCCCGGTAACAACAGCCTCTCCGCAGCCTCAAGCGCCCGCCCCAGGCCATCCAACTCGTCGTTCACGTAAACCCGCACCGCCTGGAAGACTTTTTTCGCAGGGTTGCCGCCCCTTTCCTTCCAACCGACCGCCGCCCGCACCGCCTCCGAAAGCTCCAGCGTCGTCCCGAGAGGCCGCCTCCGGACGACCTCCCTCGCCACCTGCCGGGCCTCACCGCGCGGTACGTCCCCGAATCGGACGAGCACGTCAGAGATCTCCGGCGCCTCCGCGCCATTCAAGAACTCCGCCGCCGATACCCCGCGCCCCGGATCCATCCGCATGTCCAGCGGCCCCTCTCGGACGTAGCTGAAGCCCCGTCCGGCCTCGTCTATCTGGTAACTAGATAGCCCAAGGTCGAAGAGGATGGCATCTACCCTCTCCCCCTCCACGGCCATCTCCGCCAGAACCTCGTCATAGGCCCCTCCCCTGAAGACGAAGCGTGGATCCTCCCCGGTCAGAACGCGTCCCCTCTCCGCCGCCTCTGGGTCGCGGTCTATACCGACCAGCCGATCTTCGGGTCCGAGCTCTTCGAGTATCCGCCGGGCGTGTCCCCCGCCGCCGAAGGTGGCGTCCACGATCGTCGTCCCGGCGTCCGCGAGGGCGAGCGCCTCGACTACCTCTTCGAGCATCACCGGATAGTGACCCGCCGCCATCAAACCCCGAACTCCCTGCCGGCGAACTCCTCGACTATCTCCGCAAAGGAATCATCGGCACCCGAGACGTAACGCTCCCACTCGGCGGTGTCCCAGACCTCCAACCGGTCGTCTACACCGGTAAGGGTGACGTCGCGGCTCAGGCCAGCATACCGGGCGAGCTTGGCCGGGATCAAAACTCGCCCCTGCCGATCCAACGCCGCCTCGAACGCCATCGAGAAGAACATCCGGCTTAACTGCCGCCCCTTGGCAGAGAGGTCCGCATTGGCTTTTATGTTCGCCTTAAACGTAGCCCACTCCTCGGGCGGAAACGCAAACAGACACCGGTCAACCCCCTTGGTAATAACGATACCGCCCTCGAAATAGGGCCGTAGCCGGGAGGGGAGAGTCAACCGCCCTTTCTCGTCCAGGGTGTGCTCGTACTCTCCGAGAAGGGCCAGGACCTCGTCCTCCCACTATGTCCCACTTTGTCCCACGACATCGAAATTCTCGCATATGCTGGGAAAACCTGCAACGAGAGCGCCTGACTAAGGCTCTTTGCAGTCTTCAAGAACCTTTTCTCGTCCTCTTGTCCCTCCTCCCTAGGGATGAGGAGCCCATTTATATTGTGCCAGAGAGCTATCTGAGGAGCCTTCCTCCAGGTTTAACATGGAAGGCTCCTAGTCAGGCGTGTTTATGGTATATGTTGTGGGGGCGACCCTTTTTAACCCGACATGTTGAGTCAATCGAAAATATGTAAGGGGATCCTGCGGTACACCGAGGATACTCGGTGTTGATCTCCGCCTCGCAGACACTTAAAAAGGTGGGCCCACCAGGACTCGAACCTGGGACCGTCCGATTATGAGTCGGATGCTCTAACCAACTGAGCTATGGGCCCGGAGACGGGCGGTGAGCTGCCCTGGTAGGACTCGAACCTACAACCCTCCGGTTAACAGCCGGATGCTCTGCCATTGAGCTACAGGGCAAGGTGCTTCAGGTTGAAAGTATAAGGCTCAGGGGGCCTGGCTTCAAGATTCGAGGGTAAGGTTGCTCACCTTCACGGCGGCCCTGTTGAGGCGTTTGGTCTCCAGGTGCAGACGATGCTTCTCGTCGAAGTCCTCGGTGAAAAGCTTCGCCCTCTCTCGACTCAGGGAGGCGAGCCGAAACCAGGCCGCGCGCAAGGATGCTTCGGAAGGATAGAGTCTCTCCCCCTCCGCCTGAAGGGCGGAGATCTCATCTAGCAAAGCCCGGGCCCGCTCGTCGGAGAGGACGGTGCTCAGATCCTCCCCCGCATGCTCGGACAGCAGGGCGAAGATGCGGCCCTGTACATCGTCGCCAAAGTCATCAGGACCCAGCACAACCGGTGCGTTGAGGAGATCTGGAGCCTCCATCCCCGCACGTAAAGCACCTGAGGCCAAGTCTGGACGGGTTAGCACCAGGGCGAGGAGCTCGCGTCCAGCCTCGGCCAAGGGATCCCCCGGTACGTTCCGCGCCCTGCTGCGGGGAGTGGTACGCTCCATGCTATTCGTAGACCTGGACTCATCGCGAAGCGTTTCGGGGTCTACGCCCAGGGCCTCGGCGGCGAGGCGGAAGGCCTCGCGGTTCAGGACAGGGTCTTCTATGCGACCCAGAAGGGCTTTTACTTCGGGTACGGCACGGGCGCGGCTGGCGGCTCCCGCGCCCCGAGCACGGCCGACGATGCGCCGGATGCCGTACTCAAGGACCGGCACGGCCCCCGAGAGGAGGTCTGTGAACTCCTCAGGAGGGTGCTCGAGAAGCCAATCAGCCGGGTCCTGCGGGAGGCGCAGGACCCGGAGGTCTAGTCTGAGCTCGGCAGCCGTTACCATTACCCTCTCGACTGCCTTCTCCCCCGCCTCGTCCGGGTCAAAGAGCAGGTAGATCTTCTCGGCGTGCCCGCTTAACGTCTTGAGATGTTGCTCCGTCATCGCCGTGCCCAGAGTAGCCACCGCGTTCTTTATCCCCGACTGGTAGAGCATGAGCACATCCGTATAGCCCTCGACGACGAGGGCCGCCTTCTCACGGCGCATCGCCTCCGCGACCTGTGGAAATCCGTAGAGTAGGGAACGCTTGTTGAACAGCTCGGTTTCGGGGGAGTTGAGGTACTTGGGCTTAGCCTCCCCCAACGAGCGGGCGCCAAAGCCGACGATCCTACCTCGCCGGTCGGAGATCGGAAACATCACCCGATCCCCGAACCGCTCCCCCCCGCGCGACGATAGTAACCCCGCCGCCTCCAACGCCTCTCGCCCCAATCCCACCCCACGAGCAGCCTCAACAAAGCCCTGCCTCCCGCGCGGTGGCGCATACCCCAAACGAAATTCTTCTATAGTAGAATACTCGAAGCCTCGCTCCTTGAGGTAACGGCGCGCCTCCTCCGCAGCGGGCGACTTGAGCAGGTACTTGTGATAGTAAGCGGTTGCGGCGGCGAGGGCTTTGTAGGCCGAACGGCGGCGGGCGTTACGCTGTTCGGCGGCTCTCTCCTGTTCCGGGGAGCGGCCCTCAAACCGGAGCTCAACACCGAACCTCTCGGCGAGGTGCGAGACTGCCTCGCTGAAGGAGAAGGATTTTAGCTCCATCACGAGCTTTATAGCGTCGCCACCCCGTGAACAGCCGAAACAGTAGTAGAAGCTCTTGTCAGGGGAGACACTGAAGGAGGGGGTTTTTTCGTTGTGGTCCGGGTACGGGCAGAGGCCGTTGAAACGGGCGCCCACCCGGCGGAGCGCGGTGAACTCGGAGGCGACCTCGGCTATTTGTGCTGCCTCGCGTACCTCCTCGATGCTCTGCGCTGCGATCCTCAAATTCTGCCGTTCCTCCTTCGTCGTCCGATCCGCACGAATATTACCGGTGACTCACGATGCAGAACAGGGCGGATTTTGCTGTAGAGCGCGAGCGACGGTACCAGGGCGGTTAGTGGGGGAGCGTGTGGCGGGATTTTGCGAATCTACCCGTTGGGGTGAGCGTCAAGAAGAACGAGACTTTGAACGCGGCGTAAACCTGCTCGGGAGAGATTCAAACAGGTCGTGTGATCGAGCACAGGAACGCTCGGAGCGAAGGAGGGCCGTGTGCCCTGCAAGCGGCTGCGCTTCGCTCGTGAAACCGAACCGGAAGAGTTGGGCAGGACCGCGCGGGTTTTCCCGGTGTACTTTTAACTCGAACATCGTCGAGCCCTACTATCGTATTCAGCGGCGAAGGCAGTATGAGTCCTAGCCCGATAACCTACTGCAGGAGTCTCTTCAGGGAGCGCGCCGGCGCGGCTCAGGTGGATCTGTCGGTTACCGGCTACGAACGTTAGCTAGATCTGCCTATCTCTCTTTCGGCTCGATCCACTTCTTCATCTCCGGTGGAGTGTAATTCTCCATCTGGTCGAGCAGTAGCTCCGGGTCCTCTCCGGTGAGGACGAGGGAGCGCTGGTTCGGGTGAACGAAACCCTCGGTAACGGCCTTGTCGAAGAGCGCGGCGAGCGGCTCCCAGTAGCCGTCCACGTCGAGCAGAGCGCACGGCTTCTTGTGGATGCTGAGCTGCGCCCAGGAGAGGACCTCCAGGAACTCCTCCAGCGTCCCGTAGCCTCCTGGTAGCGTGACGAAGCCGTCCGAAAGGTCGGCCATGAGCGCCTTGCGTTCGTGCATCGAGCCGACGACATGCAGCTGCGTGAGGTTCGCGTGGGCAAGCTCTCTGGCAACGAGTGCCTCGGGGATTACGCCGACGACCTCGCCGCCCTCCTCCAGGGCTGCGTCCGCCAAGACGCCCATGAGCCCGACCCTCCCCCCGCCGTAGACCAGCAGGATGCCCCGCCTCGCAAACATCGCCCCCATCCGTCGCGCCGCCGCGGTGTAGGATGGACGTAGACCTTCGCTGGAACCGCAGAACACGCACACGGCATTCAATAGAGATCCTCCAGTTCATCTAGCATACCCCTTCTCTATCACGGAGAGTCGGGGTTGGCCGTTAGTCAAAGATGGCGTCGGTGCGGGGCAGAAAGATACGATTGTAGGTCGCGAGGGCGTAACGGTCGGTCATGCCGGCGACGAAGTCTATGGTCTCAGTCACGGGGTCAGGGTCGCTCTTCGCCCGCTCCTCGGGCCTTTCGAGATAGTACTCGAAGAGGGCGGCGACCACAGCCCCGGCCTTGCGGCTCTCGCGCGCGAGCGGGTTGTAGTAGACGTTCTTGAAGAGCCAGGTCCGCAGTTGCATGAGGGCTTCGTATACCCCTTCGGAGAGGGCTATCTCCTCCCGCTCTCTCGACGTGAGGATCATGTCGCGCACCAGCGTATCTATCCGCACGCTCATCTGTTCCCCGAGAACGGCTAGGGGCTCTTTGGGGAGGTCCGACCAGGAGATGACCCCCGCCCTGATAGCGTCGTCAACGTCGTGGTTTACGTAGGCTATCCGGTCGGCGATGCGTACGATCTCACCTTCTCGCGTAGAAGGGTAACCCTTTCCGGTATGGTTGAGAATACCGTCCCTGACCTCGTGGGTAAGGTTCAATCCCTGTCCTCCCTTCTCCAGAGCGTCCACGACCCTCAGAGAGTGCTCGTTGTGCCTGAAGCCGCGCCGCCCGTGGCCGAGGTTCACAAGTACGCGGGAGAGAGCCTCTTCGCCGGTGTGGCCGAAGGGGGTGTGGCCGAGGTCGTGGCCCAAAGCTATAGCTTCGGTGAGGTCTTCGTTGAGGCCCAGAGAGCGGGCGATGGTGCGGGAGATCTGCATCATCTCCAGAGTGTGCGTTAGACGGGTGCGAAAGTGGTCGCCGTCGGGAGAGATGAAGACCTGCGTCTTGTGCATAAGGCGGCGAAAGGCCTTCGCGTGGATGATGCGGTCGCGGTCACGCTGGAAAGGATTGCGCACTCCATCTGGTGGCTCGGGTACTGGCCGTCCGGCGCTCATCTCGAGGCCCACCGCGCCGGGGGCTTGGTCGTTTCTGGGGTTCTCTCCCTCATGCTGGGCGAAGCGTGCGGCGGTCGGGAGCGGCGAAGGAAGCGTTGCCGGGGGCGTGGGCGAGGACGTGCGCGGAGACGACCCGTCGGACGCTCTCCTCTAGTCCATCCTCCACGGCTACCTCCCGGATAGGGCGTACCACGAGGTCTTGCAGCGCGGCGAGAGTATCCGGCGACAAGGGGAAGGAGTCCCCGACAAGACCGGCCTCGCGGCTCGGGGAGCGGCACCCGGCGCAGAGTACGCCACCCAAAGGCGGGGCGAAGTAGAGAGGGCCTTCGCCGGTGACCTCGGCGAGGTCACGCTCGCAGCTTACGCAGGCGTCGAGCCGAGGGGTGTAGCCAGCGAGGATCGAGAGCTTCAGGGCGAAGGCCGAGCCTACGGCGTCAAAGTCTGTCTCGCGGCTCTCAAGGGCGTCGAGGGCGTGGTAGAGGAGGTTGAAGACCCGGCGGTCAGCCTCGTCTCCCCCGGAGAGAGCCCGGACGGCGGAGATCATGCCGCCCGCCGCTTTGAGGCGCTTCAAGTTTTCGCGCACGCCGTGGAAGGAGCGCAAGACCTCGACTTGAGTTACGGTATCTAGAGTACGGCCCTCATAGGCGAGGAAATCCACGCACGACAGCGGTTCGAGACGGCCACCGAAGCGCGACTTGGTGCGCCGGATACCTTTGGCTATCGCCGAGACGAGGCCGGAGTCCCGAGTGTAGAGGTCCAGGATGCGGTCGGCCTCGCCGTAGCGGATCGAGCGCAAGACTATACCCTTACTCTTGTAGACCGCCATCTTCGGCCTCCCGCATGATCTCCACGCTCCCGCTCGCCCCGATCCTCGACGCCCCGGCGTTAAGCAGATCCAGGGCGTCCTCCAGCGTCCGTATCCCCCCGGCGGCCTTTACCGCAAGCCCCTCGGGGGCCTCCTGCCTGAGAAGCGCGATGTCCTCCGTGGTGGCCCCGACGGGTCCGAAGCCGGTCGAGGTCTTGATAAAATCCGCGCCGCTGGCGGCCACGATCTGGACAGCCAGCCGCTTCATCTTGTCCGAGAGATATCCCGTCTCGACAATGACCTTTAACACGGCGTCGTTGAGCCCGTTGTTCATCGCCACCGCCCCGACCTCGCCGTTGAGGCTCTTCAGCTCATCCGCCACGTATCCGAAATCCCCCGAGAGGAACTTCGAGACGTTCATCACCACGTCGAGTTCGACAGCCCCGCCCTGGATCGCATCACGCACCGCCGCCGCTTTAACCGCTGTCGTATCCGCCCCAAAGGGAAAGGAGATCACCGTCGCCACCTTCACGTCCGTCCCGCGCAACTCCCGCGAAGCGAGCCTTACATAGCACGGCAGCACGCACACCGCCGCGAAGTGGTGGTGCGCCGCCTCCTCGCACAACCGCCGCACGTCAGTCTCCGCCGAGTCCGGTTTGAGGAGGGTATGATCCACGGTCTTCGCAAACTCCCGCACCCTCATGCCCACGGGTCACGCTCCTCGGAATAAAAACGTCCACAGCCTCTGCTACAGACCGGATTATAACCCCAACCGCTCCAGGAACCGCGGGTCGTTCCGCCAGCCAGGAGTAATCTTTACCTTCAAGTTGAGGTAGATGCGGGTGCCGAGGAGACGTTCGACATCGCGGCGGGCCTCGGTGCCGATCAGCTTGATGGTCTTGCCGTGTTTGCCGAGCACAATCATGCGCTGCGACGCCCTCTCGACGTGGATGATAGCGTAGACGATCGTAACGTTGTCCTTGCGCTCGACCTCGTCTATCTCGACGGCGACGGCGTGCGGCACCTCCTCGCGCAGCACGGCGAGCGCCTTCTCCCGAACGTACTCGGCGAGCACCAGCGACTCCGGGTAGTCCGTTACCGTCCCCTCCGGGAAGTAGCGGGGACCGGACGGTAACAGTCCGATCACCGTCTCTATAAGAGGCCTGACGTTGAGGCCCTGCTTCGCGCTCAAGAGGAAGACGTCCTCGTACTTCGCGAGCCCGGAGATCTCCTCGATGACCGGGAAGGCCTCGGACGGGTCACGCAGGAGGTCCACCTTGTTCAGACAGGCAATAGCAGGCGTCCCAGCTTCGGAAACGAGCCGGGCCACGTATCGGTCGCCTGTACCGAGAGCCCCTTGCACCTGTGCCGCGTCGAAGAGTACGAGCACGACGTCGGACTCGGAGAGGCTGTCGAGGACCTGTTGCTGCATGCGGTTCCTAAGAGTGTCGCGGGGTTTCTGGGAGCCAGGAGTATCCACGAAGACCGCCTGGTACCCCTGGCCATTGCGGACGCCCCGGATCGGGCTGCGCGTAGTCTGGGCCCGGGGCGAGGTAATGGAGACCTTCGCCCCGACGAGCCGGTTGACCAGCGTAGACTTCCCGACATTCGGCCTTCCTACGACCGCGATGAAGCCGCTCTTGAAACCGTTCGTGCCAGCTTGCATTACAGCGCCTCCGAACCGAAGGCGTGCGGAAGCAACTCCGCGAACGGGTACCGTCGAATCCCCGCGCCTTCCTCCACTACGACCTCCTCGCACCCGAACTCCCGCAATACCTGTCGGCAGGCCCCACACGGGAGGCAGGGCGCCGCGTCCGGGCTTACGACCGCGACCACGCGGATCTTGCGTTCGTCCTCATCCATGGCGTTGGCGAACATTGCGAAGATGGCTGTGCGCTCGGCGCACATGCTCAGGCCATAGGAGGCGTTCTCGACGTTGCAGCCGGCGTATATCTCTCCGTTTGCGGCCAGGAGCGCCGCTCCGACCCGGAAGTTGCTGTAGGGAGCGTAAGACTTGCCGGAGGCGGCACGCGCGGCTTCGATAAGGTTAGTCAGGTCCATGCGGTTGATTCTACCGGAGCCGGGGCGTTGCACCAAAGGTCGGAGTCAGAGACTAGAAGTGGTAGTTCGATTCTGAACAGAAGACCGTTTCTTGTATTCGCTTGTAATTTATTTGCAAGCCCCGGAGCCGGCTAGAGGAGTTGGAAGACGGCCACGGCGAGGAGGATGCCTATGGCAGCGCCGGCCGTCACCTGGTAGGTAGTATGGATACCGGCTTCGACGCGGCTCTGGCAGACCAGCAGGGCCATGAGGAGGGTTATGAGGGAGATGAGACCCGCGTAGTGTCCCTCTGCTGCAATGAAGCTTGCCGCGACCCAACCGGCGAACGAGACCGCCGCATGCCCGGAGGGCATCCCGCCAAGGAAGGCGTTCGGGGCGCGGGTGAGCGCCTTTACGAGGAGCACGGCTATCGCCACGAGCACGAGCGCGACCAGCGTCAGGTGAGCCGGAGAGCGACGGACACGCTCCAGCGTTTCTAGTGAGAAAGGACCTAGGTCGTCGCCCAGGATCAGGTACCCTACTGCGACCGCCGCGATGCTGGTTACGAGCACGGCCCCCGCCGAGACGTCCTTGGCAAGCTTGGCGAGCGGATGATACTCGCGAGTTACGAGGTCCACCGTAAACTCCAGGGCCGTATTGAGCATCTCGGTAACGAAGACGGCCGCGATGACGAGCACGAGCAGCGCCAGCTCTAGCCTGCTCGCCCCGACGAGCAGGCTCAATACCAGGACGACCGCCGACGCGACCACGTGAAAACGCATGTTGCGCTGGGTACGCACCGCGTAGACCAGTCCCCGGTAAGCGTGGTTGAAGGAGCGCGCAACTCCCTGCTGCCCCTTCACGGGCTTCGTACCCTTCGTGCCTCCTTTCTTATCGCTCCCGAACACCGGTCTCCCCCAATACGATCTCCTGAACAGCTGCCATCTCCGTCCCCTCGAACTCGTCCCCGTGGTCCATTCCCGCAAGGTGCAACGCCCCGTGGATCGCCAACTCCTCGACCCCGGCCCGGTCGGAACGCACATACTCGGGCGCTACCACGATCTCACCAACCATCTCCCCATACGGCCCGTCTATCTCGAAGCTCAACACGTCGGTCGGAGAGTCTATGTTCCTGTACTTCAGGTTCAACTCATGAATTACGTTCAGGGACACTAGTGCGACCGAGACCTCACCCATACGGTTCACATCGAGGCCGCGGGCGAAGAAGGCGGCTATGCAAAGCTGTGTGGCCCGCTCGGGGGTGAGTCCGTCGTACCCGACCTCGTCCACGACGGCAACGGAGAATGTCATCGGCCTCAGGGGGTTGGGGAAGGAGGGGTTTTTTCGGCGGGGGCTTCGGGGTACTCGATCCGGGGGCCTATAAAGCCTATGAGGGCTTCGAGGATGGCCTCGCCGGTCTCGTGGATCTCGCGCATCGTCAGCTCGCACTCGTCGAACTGGCCGTCCTCGAGCTTGCCCCGAATGGTGCCGCTGACGATGTCCCCGATACGTTTGGGGGTCGGTTTGTCGAGCGACTTCACGGTCGCTTCTATGGAGTCGGCGAGCATAAGGATGCCGGCCTCCTTGCTCTTCGGGCGGGGACCCGGGTAGCGGAAGTCTGTCTCGTTGACGGTCGCGCCGTTGGCGGCGGCATCCTGAAGGGCCGTGCGGTAGAAGTACTCGATGCGGGTCGTGCCGTGGTGTTCGGCGATCATGTCCAGTACCTCTTGAGGCAGATTCCACTCGTGCCCGAGCTCCACGCCGTCCTTCACGTGGCGTTTGATGATCCGGGCGGAGAGGACAGGGGTGAGGGTCGTGTGCGGGTTTATACGCGAGATCTGATTCTCTATAAAGTAGTTGGGATGCTCGAGCTTGCCGACGTCGTGGTAGTAAGCGCCCACGCGCGCGAGCAGGGGGTCTGCCCCTATGCGCTCCGCGGCGTGCTCGGCAAGGTAGCCGACCTGCATAGAGTGGGTAAAGGTCCCCGTCGCGCCGCGCAGAAGCTTCTGCAGAAGGGGATGGCCCGTGTCGGAGAGCTCCAGGAGCTTCTGGGGCGTGAGAATATTAAACGTGTTCTCCAGAAGCGGCAAGAGGACCATCGCGAGCATCAGGGAGAGGAGGCCGTTGGCGAGCCCTATCCCGCCGAGCTCTGCTGCGAACCTCAGGGTGCCGCCCCCGATCAGGGCGACCGCGAACATAACTACCCCGGAGACGAGGGCGATGAGCAGCCCGGCTCGCAATAGCTCTATCCGTGGCCCCACTCGCAGAACCGTGTAGATCGCAAACCCCGACGTCAGTAGGAGCGCCGAAGTAAGAAAGAAATCGCTGTCCGCGATGATGCCGACGTTGACGCTCGTGATGACGACCATAACGAACATCAACCGAGGCCCCAGGAGGATGGTGCCGAGGATGCTCAAACCTGCAAGCGGGATGAGGTATGGCGGGAGCGAAAGCAAGACGAAGATCCTGGCGAGCGCGGTGAAGAGGATCAAAAGCGAGGCCGCGAGCAGGATGCGGATGAGAGCGTTGGCCCGGAGGATCTTCTTTCCGAACCGCTCCAGGAAATACCAGATAACCCACATCTCGGTCGCCACCACTATCCCGACCCCCAGAAACATGGTCCAGGGGTTCGGGTTAGGCACAGTGACTGTGCGCAGGTCCACCCCGATCAGGAGCGTCAGTGAGGCCCACATGGCGAGGACCAACCCCACGTAGAACCGCCTTGGGGGCACTACCTCGAGCTTGGCTCGCAGCTTCTCCAGCCGCGTCGGCGGCCGGTGGAACTCCTCCTGCTTCCTGGCGGGCGAGCCGTTCGTGGACGCGTCCGCGTTCATGTCCGCTGGTACGCTAGCGGGCGCTTCTCGGTCCGGGTTTCCGTTTTCTTCGCTCATCTCCGCCCCCGGGACCGCCTATCCCCTGACCCCGGAGGGCTCGCCGGCCACTACCTCGTAGGCGTCCACGATCCGCATTACGAGGTCGCTACGCACGATGTCGTCGCGCTTGAGGCGTACGAAGGAGACGCCCTCGACGCCAGTAAGTTTCCTCTGGGCGTCCTCCAGACCGCTCGACGTCCCCTTCGGCAGGTCTACCTGGGTTGTATCCCCGGTTATGACCATCTTCGAGCCGAAACCGAGCCGCGTGAGGAACATCTTCATCTGCTGCGGCGTCGTGTTCTGCGCCTCATCCAAGATGACGAACGCGTCGTTCAAGGTACGGCCTCTCATGAACGCCAAAGGTGCGATCTCGATTATACCCCGCTCCAGGTGCGCCTGGAACTTGGCCGGATCGATCATCTCATATAGGGCGTCATAGAGCGGCCTGAAGTACGGGTCGACCTTCGCCATCACGTCTCCTGGTAAAAATCCGAGCGACTCCCCCGCCTCGACCGCCGGCCGGGTCAGGATGATCCTGGTGACCTCTCCCCTGTTGAGCGCATCGACCGCCAGGGCCACCGCGAGGTAAGTCTTCCCGGTCCCCGCCGGCCCGCTACCGAAGACGACCTGGTTCTGGCGAATGGCGTCGGTATAGGCCTTCTGGTTACGGGTCTTCGGCGCCACGCGACGTCCCCGATGCGAGACGATGACGTCACCTAAGACCTCCTTACCGCCCCCGCCGGCACCCATCCTGTAGAGCCGCTCGGCAGTCTCGGGCGTCGGGTGATTACCGGCCTCCGCGAGGCCCACGAGCCCGTCGAAGACCGCCTCGGCTCTCTCGACCGCGGCCTCGTCGCCGTGCAAGAGGATCTCGTTTCCCCGCACGATCACCTCGCACTCCACGAGCTCCTCGACCCGCCGCAACACCGCGTCCCGGTCTCCAAAGACCTCCAGCATCCGCCCCGGCGGCACGACCAGCTTGGCCTCTACCTGATTGCTAGAAGTAATGTCCGTGCTCCCTCCTCGGTCTAACCTTGTATCGCGCCTGCATTCTACCCCTGCAACCGTGTCCGCACGAGCTGGGAGAGCCTCCTACCGTCCGCCCGGTTCCCGGCGATCGCATTCGCCCGGCCCATCACGGTACCCATCTCCCGCATGCTCGTCGCACCCGTCTCGTTTATCGCCTCCTCGACGATCGTCTTCAACTCCTCGTCGGAGAGCGGAGCGGGGAGATAGCCGCGTATGATTTCCGCCTCCGCCTCCTCGGCCCGGGCCTGCTCCTCGCGTCCGGCCTTTCGGAAAGCCTCGGCGGACTCCTCGCGCTGTTTTAGCTGGCGCCTGAGGATCGCCATCTCCTCTTCCTCGCTGAGGGGTCTACCCTCCTCGATCTCGGCGTTCTTCAGCGCAGAGCTGAGCATGCGAAGGGCCTCGACGCGGGGCCTGTCCCGGCCCTTCATCCCCTCCTTTGTGTCGCGCGAGATGTCGTCCCGTATGCTCACGGCATCTCCAGCTTCCTGCCGCCCATCACGTGCGCGTGCAGGTGGAAGACCTCCTGGCCCGAGTCCGGGCCGTTGTTGATCCTGAAAGCGTACCCCGACTCGGCGACGTCCATCTTCTTCGCCACCTCATGGGCAACCTCGAGGAGGCGCTTCGCCACGCCGTCCGAGACGTCCCCGATCTCCGCGAGCGACGAGATATGCTGCTTGGGTATAACGAGCACATGCACCGGTGCCTGCCCCCCGATGTCCTGAAAGGCCAGCACCTCCTCCTCGTCGTGTACCACCTCCGAGTCCATCTCCCCACGCACTATCTGGCAGAACACGCAATCGTTCTCACTCATCGGCTCCTCCCAACACTCTTCGCTCGTTCCAACACGGCGCAGGCCCGCGCTACCGCCACAATCCCCGCCGTCTCGCTCCGCAACCTGTACGTCCCGAGGGACGCCAGCGAGAGACCGGCCACTCGCGCCACCTCCAACTCCCCCTCACTGACCCCCCCCTCGGGTCCCACCAACATGCCAACCTCTCCGCCCGCCACCACGTCCTCCAGAGGCGGCAGACCCGCCTCGTTGTGCAAGAGAATCCCCCTCTCTCCCGCCTCACGCACCGCCTCTGAGAAGGAGACTGCCTCCGTGACCTCCGGTATCCGGAGCCGCAGGGACTGCCGGGCCGCGGCCCCGGCCACCCGCCGCCACCGCCCTACCTTGCCGTCCCCCTCCGAGAGCCTAACCACGCCTCGCTCCGTCATGAGCGGCACGATGCGCCCAACCCCGAGTTCGGTCGCTTTCTCGACGACAAGGTCCATGTGCCGACCTTTCGGGACCGCCTGATATAAGGTAACTTCCCCCTCTTCGCCGCCGGAGGTAGTCCGTTCCTCCAACACCTTCGCCTCCCCGTCTCCGATGAGCTCGGCGACGAAGAGCCTTCCCACGCTATCCACGACCTCGATCCTGTCCCCTGCGCGGCCCCGCAAGACCTTATAGACGTGATGCCTCTCCCTCTCCGAGAGACGCAAAGATTCACCAGTCTCCAGAGGCGAGCGGTAGAAGACGCGGGTGATCTCCACCTACCGGAAGACGCTCCTGAGCCGGTCGAAGAAGGACTCACCGCCGCCGTTGTTGTACGTCTCCTCGCCGCTGATCTCCTCGAAGCGCCTCAACAACTCCCGCTGCTCGCCACTGAGCCGGGTCGGCACCATTACGTCCACGACGACCTTGAGGTCCCCTCGCCCGCGGCGCCTGAGACGCGGCATCCCCTCTCCACGCAGGGTGAGCGTGGCTCCCGGCTGCGTGCCGGGCTCTATCCGCACAGCCCTGCTCCCGTCGAGCGCAGGCACCTCCGCCTCCGTACCCAGGGCGGCCTCGACGAAGCTGACCTGCATACGGTGGATCAGATCGTCGCCGTCCCGCATCAACTCGGTATCTTCCTTGACTCTTACCCTAACGTATAGATCCCCCGCTGGGGCACCTCTCTCCCCGGCGTGGCCGCCGCCCGTGACCCTTATACTCATCCCGTCCTCGATACCGGCGGGGATCTGTATCCGTCGCGTCACTACCTCCGCGACCCGCCCGCTCCCCCGGCAGTTATCACATTCGACGATGATGATACTCCCACGCCCGCTGCACGTGGAACACGCCTGCGTGCTCACCATCTGGCCCAGCAAGCTCTGCCTGACCGTCCTAACCGCCCCAGCCCCGCCGCAAGTACCGCACTGGCGTGTCTCCGTCCCCCCAGCTCCACTACATATGGAACACTCTTTTACGATCTGAACTTTAAGTTCACGTTCTGTTTCGGATGCCGCCTCCCGGAGCGTGAGATCGATCTCTACTTCAGCGTCACCGCCACGGCTCGGGGCGCGGGCTCCGGTGCCGCCGAAGAAGGAGCCGAAACCGCTCTCGCCGAAGCGGTCACCGAAAAAGGTCTCGAAGATATCCTGGAAGCCGCCGAACGGGTCGCCGCCGGGTGCTCCGCCCTGGCCCGCGTCGCGAGGAACCTGGTGACCGTAGGTGTCGTAGGCCTGTCGCGCCTGGGTGTTGGAGAGGACTTCGTAGGCCTCGGTAAGCTCTTTGAAGCGGTCCTCCGCGCCCTGATCGCCGGGGTTGGCGTCGGGGTGGTGCTCGCGGGCTAGCCTGCGGTACGCTTTCTTTATCTCCGTCTCCGAGGCCTCGCGGGAGAGTCCGAGTACCTCGTAGTAGTCGCGCTTGCTCGCCAAGCTGCGCTAGAACCTCGAGTCCAGGTGTTGGGTCAGAGCCTCGGCAGCCGAGCGGACCGTCGAGATAGCAGCGTCGTACTCCATCCGCTTCGGGCCTATAAGGGTCACAACGCCGTAGGGACGCTCGCGGTGGTTGTAGGCGGCGGCTACGAGGCTCGTGTTCACCAGGTTGTAGAAACCCGACTCAACTCCGATCGAGACGACCACCCCGCTGCTGGACACGGATCTCTCCAGGGCGTCACCGACCAGCTTCAGGAGCCAACGCCTGCGCTCGAAGACCTCCACGACCGCCGAGAGGCTCGCTGGATCCAGGTCGTCGAGACGAGCGAGCAGCGCCGAAGCCCCCCGAATAAAGAGGCCCCGCTCCGTAGCTCTTCCCAGGATCTCGACGGCCTCCAGGACCGCGCCCACTGCGAGCGGGTTGTAGTCGGCGAGGAAGCTGCGAACGGTTGCTAGAGGATTCGCGCCTGCAGGCCGGTCGCCAAGGTAAGTATTGAGGGAGGCCAGAATCTCGCGCAGCTCCTCCTCTTCGACGTAGGAGGGGAGGGTTATGGTCGTGCTCGTCGAGAGGCCGCTCTCCGTCGAGACCACTATGAGATGCGCCCCCTCGCGGAGCGGCAGGCGATCCACCCGGGCTACCGAGTCCCCTAGAGCTGAAGGTCCAGCGACCACCGCCAAGAGGCGCGTTACCTCACTCATCCCCTCGGAGACCCCCTGCAGCAACTCGTCCACGTTACCGTAGCCCTCCGGGGCCCGGAACGGCATCCCCTCTCCCGGCGAAGCCCCGGAATGGTCCTCGGCCATAAGGGTATTAACGTAGTAGCGGTAGCCGGCGTCGGTCGGTACGCGGCCGGCGGAGGTGTGAGGATGGGTCAAGAGTCCCTCGGCTTCAAGCGTGGCCAGCTCCGAGCGGATCGTCGAGCTGCTCACACTAACCGCGTCCGCAAGCGCCGCACTGCCTACGGGGACGCCCGTCTGGATGTACATCTCTAGCGTCTTAACCAGTATCTCGTGCTGTCTGGCGGAGATCATCATGCACGGGATTTTAACACGAGGGCCGTCCGCTCCGGCTCCAGAGAGGGCAACTTTACGGTCCCCTCAGATCCTCAAAGCCGCCAGGAACGCCTCCTGCGGTATCTCCACGCTCCCGACCTGCTTCATTCGCTTCTTGCCCTTCTTTTGCTGCTCCAGCAGCTTGCGCTTGCGGGAGATGTCGCCGCCGTAGCACTTCGCGGTAACGTCTTTGCGGTAGGCGCGGACGGTCTCGCGCGCGATCACACGCTTCCCCATCGTCGCCTGCACCGGTACCTCGAATTGCTGGCGCGGGATCAGCTCCTTGAGCTTCTCCGTGAGAGCCCGCCCCCGGTAGTACGCCTTGTCGCGGTGGACGATGATCGAGAGCGCGTCGACCGGCTCCCCCGAGACCAAGACCTCGACCTTTACTAGATCTGAAGCCTCGTACTCCTTGAACTCGTAGTCGAAAGAAGCGTAGCCGCGAGTGCGGCTCTTCAGCGCGTCGAAGAAGTCGGTGATGATCTCCGCGAGCGGCAGATCATAGGTGAGCTGGACTCTGCGCGTCGAGATGTACTCCATCCCGATAGAACGCCCACGCCTCTCGTGGCAGAGACCCATAACGGCGCCGACGTACTCCTTCGGGCCTATGATCGTGGCGCGCACCACGGGCTCCCGGATCTCCTCGTAGAACTCCGGCAACTCGCTGGGGTTGGTGATCTCACGTACTTCACCCTCGACCACAACCTCATACCGCACGCTCGGTGACGAGGCGATGAGGTCGAGATCGAACTCCCTCTCAAGCCTCTCCTGCACGATCTCCATGTGAAGAAGCCCCAAAAACCCGCACCGGAACCCGAACCCCATCCGCGAGTTCTCCGGCTCGAAGAACAGCGAAGCGTCGTTGAGCTGCAGCTTCGCCAGAGCCTCTCGCAGCCGCTCGAAGTCATCCCCCACCGTCGGGTAGAGCCCGCTGAAGACCATCGGGAGCACCTGGGCGTAACCGGGCAGCGGCTCCTCGGCCGGGCTCTCCACCCGCGTCACCGTGTCACCGACACGCAGGGCCTCGATGTCCTTCAGGCCCGCTACGATGTAGCCGACCTCGCCCGCGTAGAGCCCCGGGAGTGCTGTGGGCTTCGGCGTGTAGCAGCCGACCTCCAGTAGCTCGAACCGCTCCTCGGAGCCCATCGCCTTGACCTCGTCGCCCTTCTTTAGCTCACCGTCCACGAGGCGGACCAGCGAGACTACGCCCCGGTACGGGTCATAGTAGGAGTCGAAGACAAGCCCTCGCGCCTCCTCCTGGGTAGTCTTCGGGGCCGGGACGCGGTCCACGATCGCATCGAGTACGTCCCTTACTCCCTCACCGGTCTTCGCGGAGATCTTGATGATGTCGTACTCGTCCACGCCCAACAGCTCGACTAGCTCCTCGGTCACGGCGGGCACGTCGGCGGCGGGCAAGTCTATCTTGTTTAGGACCGGGATGATCTCCAGGTCGTGCTCCATCGCCAGATACAGGTTTGCGAGCGTCTGGGCCTGTATCCCCTGGCTCGCGTCCACGATGAGGAGTGCCCCCTCGCACGCCGCGATAGCTCGCGAGACCTCGTAGGAAAAGTCCACGTGGCCCGGGGTGTCGATGAGGTTCAGCGTCCACTCGCCGTCGTCCCGTCGGTAGAGGACGCGCACAGCCTGAGCCTTTATGGTGATGCCCCGCTCCCGCTCGATGTCCATCGTATCCAGGATCTGGGCCATCCGGTCCCGCTCCGGGACCGCCTCGGTGATGTCAAGGAGCCGGTCGGCCAGAGTGCTCTTGCCGTGATCAATATGTGCGATTATGCAGAAGTTGCGCGTACGCTCGATGTTTTGCACCAGCAGATTCTACCATGATTGCCCTCTTGTTCCCGATATGTTACATTCTCTCGGTCTGTACGAAATGAGATAAGAGGAGCTTCGAGAGTGCCCGCACCATCCAAGCGCGACAAGCAGAGCATCAGGAAGCACGAGCAGAACAAGCCCGTGCGTACTCACCTTCGCAACATCTCAAAAAACTTTTACAAGGTCCTCCAGTCTGGCGACACCGAGCGGGCGACCCAGCTCCGCGACGAGGCCCAGAAGTCCTACGACAAGGCCGCCACGAAGGGCATCATCCACAAGAACAAGGCGGCCCGCAAGACCAGCCGCCTCGACAAGGCTCTCTCTGGAGCTGGGAGCGAGAGCTAGCAGGCGTTTCCGGTAGATCAATCGCGGGCACGAAAAGAGCCGGGCCCGCGATGCGTATCGGGGGTATAGATCCAGACCACGCTGAAGGGTACGTCAGGGCCGTGCTCGAGGCCCAGGCCAAGAAGTGGGGCGCTCCTCTCCTGAACCACCTGCTCTACGCGCGCCGGCCCTCGATCTTTCGAGGAGCTCGGGCGATGTGGGCGGGGCTCGACTCCTCGGGCCTCATTGACGGTAGGCTTACAGCCTTGATAAACCGCCGAGTCGCCGCCCTCAACGGCTGCGTCTTCTGACAGGATATCAACGCTGCCGTGGGCAGCGAACTGGGGATACCTGAGGAGAAGATACTCGCCCTGGAGGAATACGCTACCAGCCCGCTCTACAGCGAGAAGGAGCGTGTCGCTCTCGAGTATGCCGACTGTATGACGATCACCGATCGCGAGGTGAGCGACGAACTCTTCTCGCGCCTGCGGCGGTTCTACGGTGATGACGCCCTGGTCGAGCTCACCGAGATAATCGCCTGGGAGAACGCCTCCAGCAAGTTCAACCGCGCCCTGCGCGTGCCGTCCCAGGGGCTATGGAGGCGCGAGCAAGGGTAAAACCTGGTCACTCGGATGGCCGGCGGAGAGTCAGCTCTCGAAACCCGAGAGCGCGAATACGGCTAACTCTACCTGAAGCTCGTCCCCGAGGTCGCTGCCGCCCTTGAGGCCACGCTCGAGGTCGAGCACGAGTGCAAGAGCCAGTTCGAGGTCCTCCTCCCCCATCTTCCGGGTCTGCTCTTCGAGCTTGCGGGCGACGAACGGCGGGACCTTGAGCATGCTCGCCACCTCGGGGCGTGGGGCACCGTCCTCCAGGAGCGAGCGGGCGCGGGCGAGTAGGCGGAACTGGCGACGGATCATGTACAAGATCCGTAGTGGCGGCTCGCCGGTACCTAGCAACGCTTCGAGGAGATGCAGCGCCCGTCCTCTATCCCCAACACCCAGAGCATCGACGAACTGGAAGATGTTCGACTGGAGGTCCGGCGGGCACAATACTTCAACGTCCTCCATCGTTGCCGCACCCTCAGCGTAGAGAGCGAGCTTCTCCGTCTCCCTCGATACCCTCGCCTTGTCGTCCGAGCAGCGCGCCGCCAGCTCCTCGGCCACATCCTCTGGCAACTCCAAACCCTGCTTCTTCGCATACCCTATTGCCCAGCGGGCGAGCGCCTTGCCGGTCGGTTGTTTGAAGTCGTGTACCTCGCCCCCCTTCTTGACGGCGGCGAGCAGCTTCTCTCGCGCGCCGAGCTTCGCGCCGAGCATGACGAGGTCCGCTTCGGGGGACGGATCCTCCAGGTATCCTAGGATCCTGGCCTTCTGGGAAGCGTTCCAGGCGTCCAGGTTCCTTACGAGGACGAACGGCCCATCCCCAAAGAGCGAGTAGGAGTTCAGGGCCGAGACGACCGTCTCCGGGCTCGTCTCGGCAGCGTCGTATACCTCGGTAGCACGGTTCCCGCGAAGCTTCTCCACGCCGCGTGCCTTGCGTTCCTCGTCGTCGCCGAGCAAGAGGTAGACGGTCATGCGTTTATTCTAACCTCGAAGTACGGCGCGCTCGACGCACCGGGAAAGCGTGCGAGCTTGGCACCTCCGCATAAAAGGATCCAGCCGTCGCCTCTTTGGGTTCCTAGCGGCCCCGCCTGTTCCTCTGGATCTCCGAGTACCTGCGAGCAACGGCGGCGCGGCGGGAGACGCGTTCGTCGTCGGCCACTAGCTCGGTGTTGTGCCCCTCCAGGATATCCAGCCTAGCGGTAGTCCTCTTTATGCCGCTCTCTACCCGACGCAGCTTCTCCTCCCACTCGCGCTCCGCGGGCCCGGACGGCACCTCCCCGGCGTCCCGCCTCCGATAGAGCCCCTCGGCCAGCTCCACGTAACCCCGGTAGTTCTTCAGGTACTTGTCGTAGTGTTTGCGGAACATCTCGACCGGAGCGCCGCTTCGGGCA